>JBATYS010000641.1:0-2942 GCA_049674205.1 Candidatus Aminicenantaceae bacterium | reverse complement strand
CTCCATTGTGATGTATGGGGTATCCTCCTGCTCATTGAGGTCGTACATCTTACAGACATTCCTGTGAGCGATCTTCCGGGCTAGTTTCAGTTCATTCTTAAACCGTTCTATCATCTCTTTATCGGCGGCTATGGCAGGCTTCAGGACCTTCAAAGCCATCTCTTCATCTAGCTTCTTGTCCTTGATCCTGTAAACATTCCCCATGCCCCCCTCTCCCAGTTTTTGGAGGATCTCGTATCGTCCTGCAAATAGAGTCCCGGATTCCAATGATCTGACCGGAGTTTGAAGGGTCTTTGTATGGGATGGGTGCAGTTCTTTAAAGGGGAGAAGAGAAGTCGCACACTCTTTGCAGTATTTTGAATCCGAAGGATTTTCCGTACGGCATTTAGGACATTGCGCTGTCATTTTACCCCTAGCAATAAGGAGAATAGGATATAGATGTGTAATGGAAGAGTCAACAGGATCGAACAAACTGTCATTTTGACATGAATTTTCTGCTCTGATATAATTCCGTCAACATGGGCGGTTGATGAGGGGAAAAACGCATGCCTAGGAAAAAAAAGCCTGATACTGCGCACCATCGTTACATCTTCGTGGATAAATTTGAAAAAGACGAAGGATTCCGCGATTATCTAGCTGGGTTGGCTCGTATTGGCATGCGAAATGCTGGAATCATGGGCGTTGGTACGCCTCTTATTCACTGCATCATAATCGTTATGCTAACAGGCAAAGAAATCGCATGGTTTTGTAGACCAGGCGGCGCAGAGTACTCGATCGCAGACAAACTGGTGATATTTTCCCTCGGCTTGGTCGGTTTATTTTTGTCTAAAAAAACCCTACGGCCTCAATATGCCCGGGTAATTATTTCTCTTTTTCTCCTGGTTGTATGCCTTGGGATGATCTACGATGACGTCACGAGGAGAGATGTATCTCTTACTATTGGATATTTGATCCTTGTGATGCTTGTAGGAGTGGGAGTTGTCCCTTACCGTCCATGGCAAGTTTTTCTCCTTGGGATAAGCATTACTCTGTTATTTTATTTTTCGATCCGATTTATTCCACCCATATTTGGAGAGGCGCCACTTAGTCCTAAGATCGAACATTTTGCGTTGTTGACATTGGCTACATTCGTCTGTACGACGATCACGATAATTATTTACCTGAGTCGATACCTGATGTATCGATCCCGGCAGAAACAGACTGCACTCCGACAAGCGATTGCTCAAAAGGCGGAGGAGCTGGAAGAGCTAAATCTCAACTTGAGAGAGACCCAGGCACAGCTTGTCCAATCCGAAAAAATGGCTGCCTTAGGTAATCTGATAGCAGGTGTCGCCCATGAGATCAATACTCCTATGGGTGTTGTAAACAGTATGCATGATACGCTGTACAGAGCCATAGAGAAACTCAAAAGCTACATAGAACCGGAACCCCATGAAGATCATAAGGAACAGGAAAATATCAATCGAATATTTAGGGCTTTGGATGATTACAAAAAAGTCATTCAATCTGGAACAGATCGAGTGATAAATATCGTCAGCCGACTGAAAAGCTTTATTCATCTGGATGAAGCCGAACTCAAAAAGGTCGATATTCACGAAGGGATCGAAGACACTTTAGTGCTCGTTCAACATGAATTGAAAAATAATATTAATGTTTTAAAGAACTACGGCGAGATTCCACACTTTTCCTGTTTTCCCCGTCAATTGAATCAAGTGTTCCTGAATGTACTTCTCAACAGCATACAGGCAATTGAGGGTAATGGCACCATTACCATTACAACATATAAAAAAGACAATAAAGTGCACATATCCTTTGCGGATGATGGTGTGGGGATTCCAAAGGAAAATATAGACAAAGTATTCGATCCAGGATTTACAACCAAAGGGGTAGGAGTGGGGACAGGACTGGGATTGTCAATTTGCTACAAGATCATCGAGAATCATGGCGGTGAGATAAAACTGGAGAGTGAGCTAGGAAGAGGGTCGGAATTCACGATTATTTTGCCTTTGGATTTCACAAAACACATTGGTAAGAAGAACTACGAAAATCAGTAGATAGAAATGTGATAGAATCATTCCGGTCATTCAATCAAGTGTAAGGAGTTAAGAAATGAAACGAAATACTTTACAGCAGTCGGTTATCATTTTTGTTGTCTCAGTATTCCTTGGCACAATTTCAAATGGAGTATCAGCGCAAGAGGCAAATTCGAAACGGAATCTTACCATCGATGATTTCTTCAAATTAAAGAACGTAGGCTCTCCTCAGATCAGTCCTGATGGCGAATGGGTGGCTTACACCATACGGGAGACCGATCTCGAGAAGGACAAGAGCGAAACACAAATCTGGATGATTCCAATGGCGGGTGGTGAGGCCATTCCTATGACAGCGAAAGGTTCGTCTGCAAGTTCTCTGCGATGGAGTCCGGATGGTAAGTACCTGTCCTTCCTCTCAGCTCGAAATGAGGATAAAACCCAGGTCTGGACTTTAGACCGTAGAGGCGGGGAAGCCCAACAACTGACCGACATCAAGCAAGGTGTTTCAGGTTACGAATGGTCGCCGGACGGTAAAAAGCTGCTCTTGGTTCTCAAGGATATCAAACCGGAAGATCTGGAAAAAGACGAGAAGAAAAAGAAGCAGCCCAAACCCTGGGTCATCGACCGGTTGCAGTTTAAACGTGATAATATTGGATATCTGGACAGGTATCGCAATCATTTATATGTATTTACTCCGGGTGATTCGTTGCCAGTGCAGATCACATCCGGAGATTTCGATGACTCTTCTCCTGCCTGGAGTCCAGACGGCAAATTGATTGCATTTGTCAGCAACCGGACTAAAGAACCTGATAGCAACAGCAATTCAGACATTTGGATTGTTTCCGCGAGCAGCCCGGACAAAGGCAAAACCTTGCTGCAATTGACTAAGAATCCCGGATCGGACAATTC
>JBATYS010000640.1:0-3283 GCA_049674205.1 Candidatus Aminicenantaceae bacterium | reverse complement strand
CGGGGTCTCTCGGCATGATGATAAAACCGAAAACAACGGTGTACACGATCAACAAAAGGAACGGGTTGAAGAAAGACCAGAAAAATCCCAATACAGTGCCTCGATAGCGGGCCTTCAATTCGCGGCTCACTAGGTTTTGGATCAGGACTCTGTACTTGTACAAGCCCACCAGGTTCTTAATCAGTCGGATCATGGATTCTCCCCGAGAAGATATCTCGCGTTTCCTTTGTGTATTTCCCCTCCCTCTCAAACAGGATGAGCGGGCGCAGTTTTTGGACCTCTGGAGAGGAGAAATCGCAACTCACCAGAAAGAAATTGGGGGCGCTGTCTCTGTAGGGAAATACATAACGTATGTTTTTGATTTTCAACTGCGTCTCTTGTATCGCTCGTATAAAATCCTCTTCCCGGATTGCAGGATATACAAAATATGCCACTCCCTGCATCTCTAATAATTCTTCAGTTCTCTGCATTATATCAAAAATGGTGCATTTTAACTCGTGTTTTGCTACTGACTTCTCGTCCGAAACACTCAAATGTCCTGCGTTTTGCTTGATGTAGGGGGGATTGGAAAACACCACGTCATATTTTTCCCCCACAGAAAAAACACGAAGATCGGTGTGGACAACATTAATGCGGTCTTTGCAGTTGTTGAGCTTGACATTGCGTCGGGCCAGATCCGCCAGGGAGGCCTGGATCTCCAAAGCTGTTAAGCTGGCAAAAGGCTTGATGCTCAGGAGAAGCGATATAATCCCGTTTCCGGCTCCCAGCTCCAGTATTCTGTCCGTTTCCCTCGTTTGAATGAAGTCCGCCAGGAGAGGGGCATCGATAGAAAAACGGTATCCTTTCTTTTTCTGGAAGACACGGATGCGTCCGCGGTAGAAAGTGTCGAGAGTCTCGTCCTCACCCTTTAGCTGATTATCTGGATCCATCTTCATCCGAATCGGTAAAGACAAGAACGCTCTCGGCCTTGACCCTTGCATACCCTCCGTTCACTGCAACGTGTTTTTTGGACTGGGCTTTGCGATATTCGATCGCCCCTTTACCCAGAGCGACAAGAAGGTTTCTGTGCCCAGGAAGAATGCCCAAATACCCCTCAAGACTCGGTAGGAAGACCTCTTCGACCTCGTCATCCACGAGAACCTCATGTGATGTGATCACACGAAGTTTCAGAGATGAAGGCAGGGCTTCGCTCATGCAGCTCTCAACTCCTCCGCTCTTTGGGTCACGTCATCGATCCCGCCGACCATGTAGAACGCTTGCTCGGGTTTATCGTCATGATGTCCCTCCGCGATCTCCTTAAACCCTCTGACTGTCTCCTGAACAGGGACATATTTACCTTCCCTTCCCGTAAATTCCTCTGCCACCTTAAAGGGTTGCGAGAAGAACCGCTGGATTTTTCGGGCACGGGACACGATAACTTTATCCTCTTCAGAGAGCTCTTCCATGCCGAGTATAGCGATGATGTCCTGAAGATCCCTATACCGCTGCAAGATCTCCTTGACCTCACGGGCCACCGAATAGTGCTCCTCCCCTATTACCCGGGCATCGAGAATACGCGAGTAGGATGCCAGAGGGTCCACCGCAGGATAGATCCCTATTTCAGTGAGGGCCCGAGACAGATTGGTCGTAGCATCCAGATGGGAAAAGGTCGTCGCCGGTGCCGGGTCGGTAAAATCGTCCGCCGGCACATAAATGGCCTGAACAGAGGTGATCGACCCCCTCCGGGTCGATGTGATCCGTTCTTCCAGCTCTCCCAATTCCGTCGCCAAATTCGGCTGGTAGCCCACAGCCGAAGGCATGCGTCCCAGCAGGGCCGAGACCTCTGAGCCGGCTTGGACGAAGCGGAATATGTTGTCGATGAAAAGGAGAATATCCTGATTCATTTCATCTCTGAAATATTCTGCGACAGAAAGGGCGGCCAGACCGACACGGAGGCGTGCTCCCGGGGGCTCTGTCATCTGACCATAGATGAGGGATGTCTTTTCGAGAACACCGGACTCCTTCATCTCCAACCACAGGTCATTCCCTTCGCGTGTTCGCTCTCCCACTCCGGCAAAAACAGAGTACCCGCCATGTTGTTGGGCAACGTTATGGATCAATTCCATGATGATGACCGTCTTGCCCACTCCGGCTCCACCGAATAGACCGATCTTCCCTCCCTTGAGAAAAGGCTGGATGAGGTCGATGACCTTGACCCCCGTTTCGAACATCTCTAGCTTTGTGCTCTGCTCTTCCAAGGCTGGTGGTGGCCGATGGATGGAATACCTCACAGGGGAATCTATGGGCCCCTGATGATCCACCGGTTCTCCGATGACATTCATCACTCTCCCCAAGGTCGGCTCGCCCACGGGAACTGTGATGGGTCCCTCCAGGTCGATGGCTTTCATTCCTCGGGCTAAACCATCCGTAGGATGCATGGACACACATCGGACCTTATCCTCCCCGAGGTGTTGCTCCACTTCCACGATAATATCCACAGCCGTGGAGGTTTCCGGATTTGCGGCAACGTCTTTATCGGCCCGAATGCCGTCCTTCATTTCTGTGTCATTCACAGGATGAGGAGAGTGGCTCTCGAATCCTTCGCTCGTGATCCGGATAGCATTATAGATCTGGGGAAGTTCCGAATGCTTGAAAGAGATATCGACAACAGGCCCGATGACCTGAACGACACGGCCTTCTTTACTGGGCTTTTTCTTTTTTTGTTCGGTCCCTGTATTATCTTTCGGCCTGGCGCTAGACTTTTCGTTTTTCTCTGCTTTTGGTTTTGTTTCAGGCATCCTGTTCTCCTCCATGATCTATTTTTTCGCTAAGGCTTCAACAGCAGACGTGATCTCCAGAAGTTCTTTTGTGATCGCTGCCTGCCTCATTTTATTCAACACCAGCGTGAGGTCATCGATCAGATCATCGGCATTTTTGGTTGCGTTATCCATGGCCATCATTCTCGCGGCGTGTTCGGCGGCGGATGATTCGGAGAAAAAATGGACCATTTGATTTTCCACATGGTGCGGGACGAGAGAATGGATCATCGAGAGTACTCCCGGATCCCAGTCTGGGCTCTGGCCTGCCGGCATTGTTTTCTCCCCAAGTCCATCTGATTTTTCAACATCTCCGGAAAACTCAACAGGCAGTAATTTTGTGATGACAATACGGGGAGCTAGGATGGATTTAAATTCATTATAGGCTGCATAAACAGCATCGGTCTTGTTCAACATATAGAGTTCCATGAGGAATTGAGCCAACTTCGAGCAATCCTCAGCTGTGAATTTATCAACTTGCCCGAAGT
>JBATYS010000639.1:0-1653 GCA_049674205.1 Candidatus Aminicenantaceae bacterium | reverse complement strand
TTCTCTTGGCAAAAATGAAAGAATTGAAGGGTGATGCGGCACTGAATGCCGGGATTGCACACAGGATAGGTATCAAGATCTCTGAGGCACCGGCAGAGAAAGAGTGGCGGGTTCATAAGAAAGCTCTTAAAAAGGCGACCTTAGTGCTCGATGCCATCTTTGGAACCGGACTCACCAAGCCTGCCAGGGGATTTTACGCGAAGGTTATTGAAGATATCAACACATCCGAAGCGTACACGATCGCTGTGGATATTCCATCGGGTCTTTCTTCAGACAGCTTCCAGATTATCGGACCCTGTGTAGAAGCGGACCTGACGATCACTCTGGCAGCTCCTAAGATCGCGCATGTCTTTCCACCGGCTGAAGAGATAGTGGGGGAGTTGGTGGTGGCAGACATCAGCGTACCACCCGAGCTCTTTGAAGATGACCGGTTGAAACTGGAATTGGTAGAGGAGGAACAAATTATTCCCTACTTTCAACCGAGAAAGAGCGAAACACATAAGGGCAACTACGGTCATCTGTTCATCCTGTCGGGCTCTCTGGGGAAAACGGGTGCTTCTGTGATGGCAGGGAAGGCGGCTTTGAAGATGGGGGCAGGACTCGTAACTATTGGCACACCCCAGAGTTGTCTGCCGATTGTGGCTCGAGCCATGGTCGAACTGATGACAGAACCATTGCCGGAAACACCGAAGAAGACGTTCTCTGCGGAGGCACTCGAGAGAACCCTCGAACTGCTCAAAGATAAAGACGCTCTGTTGTTGGGGCCTGGCATTTCGACGCATCCCTCTACGGCAGAGTTTGTGAAAAACCTCCTTCCCCGGATAGCAGTTCCTGTGGTCCTGGATGCAGATGCCCTGAATATCCTAGCCGAAAAACCGGACCTTCTTAAATCTCTGAAGAAAACTGCTGTCGTTACTCCCCATCCTGGCGAATTTGCCCGGCTTCTCGATCTGTCCACAAAGGAAGTGGTGGAGAAAAAACTGGAGCTCGGGCCCAAGTTTGCACAGGAGTCTGGTGTATTTCTTGTTCTCAAAGGATATCGGACCCTGATTTGTACTCCTGACGGGAAAACTTACATTAATCCAACGGGAAATCCTGGGATGGCCACAGCTGGGTCGGGAGATGTGCTCAGCGGAATGATCGCTTCTATGATCATCCAGGAAAAAGACCCGCTCTTGGCCATTCTGGCAGCCGTTTTTGTTCATGGTCTGAGCGGTGATATTGGGGCTCAGAGAATCGGAGAGAAAGCACTCACAGCTGGAAAACTGATCACTTATCTTCCGGCAGCTATTAAAGCACTCTCTGCTTATTATTAGCCCGGATAATCCATAAAATAATGTCGACACTCATAATAGCTCAAATTATCGTACATATGAGATGTCGTATCTTATAGGTGTAAAGAAAATCGTGAGATGAAGAAACCTGGACGTAAACCTGAAGTGAAAGAATTCATGACTCAGTCTGAAGAGGAGACGTTTCGGCTAGCGCATGAGCTCGCAGAGAGGTTTAACGGGGATGAAGTGGTTCTTCTCTTCGGAGAACTGGGCGCAGGGAAGACAGTGTTTGCGAAGGGGATTGCTTCAAGCCTGGGCCTGGAGGATCACCATCATGTCTGCAGTCCCTCTTTCACATTGGTCAACATTTATCAGGCAA
>JBATYS010000638.1:0-2607 GCA_049674205.1 Candidatus Aminicenantaceae bacterium | reverse complement strand
ATCCCGGATATCCTTTAACTTTTGGGGGGAATTACTGGGTGTTCGGTTTTGGATTCGGCTTTTATCTGTGAACATTGCTCTATAATAGAGGCGAAGATAGAATTGGGGGAAGTCCTGTCGACACATCAAATCGGTTCATCGAATGTGCGCTCAAACAATTGACACCTGATTATTTATGTGTAAGAATGTTTATGGTATTGCGGTGACAATCGCACTATCATGAGAAATAGAAAGTTGACGATAGAGAAAATTATTACCACAAAAAGGTTTTTTCCCTCCTTTAAGTCCTAGGTATCCTTCTCCAGCGTCCGATCTTTCCTATTTTTTTGTGAGTCTAAAAGGAATAGCATAGAAACAAAAAAGAGTGGAGAGGGATTCATTCGAGAAATTCCTTCCCAAAAAAAGGGGAATCCAAAATAAGGGTTGCCTTAGAAGGAGTAAGAAATGCAAGGAAGTAAGCTTTATGTTGGGAACTTTAGTTACACAGCTACAAAGGAAGAATTGGAAGAGTTGTTTACAAAGTTCGGTGAGGTGAAAGAAATTAAAGTCGTCGAAGGTAGAGGCTTCGGATTTGTAGAAATGTCGAGTCCTGCTGAAGCAGAAAAGGCAAAGGAATCGCTGAACGGTGCTGACTTCAAAGGTCGTACTTTACGAGTGGATGAAGCGCGCCCGCCAAGAAACCGGTCATTCGGTGGTGGTGGCGGTGGCGGTGGAAGAGGACGTGGCGGTGGTGGTGGCGGTTTTCGGAGATATTGAGGAGAGAGGAAAACAGACCGATCTTCAAAAACGACAATCCTGTACATAGTTTCATTCTTTTAATATTTACACCGCTTATTTCAGATCCCACAAGAGGACCTGCCCAGATCTACCTTGGAGCAGAGGTCCGAGATCCATGAATTTTATTTTATTTAGAGTCAATCCCGTCTGCAAGAAAGGGTGAGTGGATGAAAAAATATGAGAGAAAAGAGAGGAAAAAGAAGGAAAGGAAAAGGGAAAGAGTAAAGAGGGAGAAGAGAAAAAGAAGATCACAGTACTAAACCTTAAGCCTGAGTGGTGTAAATACCGTTATAATATAAACACGATAATCAAGTGAATGGATTATTCCCTGATGATTTCATATAATTCCGCAGCCTTCCGAACGAGGGAAGAGCTATCTCTTTTGAGTTGGATCAGAGCATTGTTCACTCTATGACTTCTCGGCATCTGTGTGATCGCCCAAGTCGCGGCTGCACGCACAAATGCGGGTTTTGGCTTCAACATTTCCTTCAACTTTGGTTTTCTTGCGGCATCGATGAGCGCACCTTCAGCCTCTGGAGAGCGAAGAACCCCCAAAGTTCGGCACACATGCTCTTGAAATGAGTGGTTTGGCTCGGGCTCCCAAAATTTTCGTGGGGATATAAACTTGAGAAGAAGGGGAGCCGCTTCTGTCATGCCACGGTCGGAAAATAGATTGATGATATCCTGCTGTGCCTTTCCAGAAGCCTTTGGAAATATTTCCATCAGGAAAGTATCGACGTCCTTGTCTTGGATATCTTTAAGCACATCAGTGACTGCGGGCAGGATGTCCGGTGAGCCTTTTAATGCGATCTCTTTCAGCACGCGGATGAGCTCTGGATTGCCTATAAAAGCATGGGTAACTTTGATTACTTTGTTGAGAGAGATGACGCCCATGCCGGGCTGCAATTTTCTTAAAAACGCATCAGTGGCTTCCTTTCCTGCTTTCTGTATGACTTCTGCTGCAATCTGCCGAAACTTGAATGGGATATCAGAAGTGACCGCACTAAAAGCTGCATCGGCGATCTTTTGTGGATCTTGTTTGACCAGCCATGCCATTGCCGTGGTTTGACTTCTCGATTCACGGGAAAAGAGTTCTTCAAAAGCTTGAGAGATATCCTTCTCCCTAGCCTTGACAAGCTCTGGGTCTTCCGGAATTTCTGTGATCTCTTCTTCAAGTGGAGGTGCATCAGCTTCGGTGGTGGAGATGGATAAATCCTTGGCGATCTCGATAGATTTTGCCAGTTTTTCAATATCCGGCTTTTTTAAAAGCTCCACAATGTTCATGAGGTCTTGTTTATTGAAATCATTCGATTCAAGCGCTCTGATGAATTCTTGCTTTTCTTTGATAAACTGGTCAAGGATGTCCTTCAGTCGATCGATCTGCTTTTCGCCCAACTGTACGGCTCCAGCCTTACCAGTTGAGGAAGCCTCCTGTCCTTCTCCTCCAGAAGTTTGTGCTATAAGCTCTTGCTCATCAAGGAGGATCTTGCGTTCGCCCACGGCCACAAACACCTTCCGGTCCGGAAGGATGTGGGATATCTTCAGCTGATCCAAGAGCACGTCCCATTTGTCGATCACATCTTCAGGGAGCCGCTTGAATAATTCCAGGAATTGGACTACTTCATCGCTAGTGATACCACGGAGTAGCAGCACTCCGCGGAGACCATAATTGTTAAGAACCGCATACATTTCTTGAGTGAGCCGCTTGTCTTCTGTTTGGGGAGGAAGGGGCTGGCCGTTAAACAGTATTCCCTCCGGAGTCAGAGAGATGGACAACATCTCTGTTTTATCTTCGAGAAAAGGTTCCAGATGATTCATGAATTGACTCAG
>JBATYS010000637.1:0-2371 GCA_049674205.1 Candidatus Aminicenantaceae bacterium | reverse complement strand
CTGAGTCAGATCCAAGAGAGATTCGAGAAGGACAGCGTGTGGAACTATGAAGTGGGATCTCAACGTGAAGGACCTCTTGGTATCATCACTTGCAGCGTGAGTTTTGCTGTTCTCCTGGATCTCCTGGAAGACCTTGACATCAAAGAGGCCGTGAACATCCTGAAGATCGGCACTCCCTATCCATTGCCGCAGAGACGGATCGCAGATTTTATTAGCCGGCATGAAAAGGTGTTGATCCTTGAAGAGACCGATGCAGTCATCGAAATTCAGATCATTGACAAGAGTAAGGTGTGGGGGCGATTGACAGGCCACGTTCCGATCCAAGGAGAACTCACTCCCGAAGTGATCCATGAGATCCTGTTGGATGTGTTGAGAAAGCTTAAAATCTCTGATCTAGAGATGGTTAAAGATGAGCGTCTGGAAGAGCTGGTAAAGGAGCTTGAACTTCCGGTGAGACGACCCACTCTTTGCGCCGGATGTCCAGAGCGTCCGGCTTTTTTTGCGATCAAGCGTGCCCTTCCCAAGGCCATATATCCCAGCGATATCGGGTGTTACACACTGGGGCTCAACCTGCAGGCTGTGGACACTGTTATCGATATGGGGGCGGGGATCACTCTGGCCAGTGGATTTTATCAAGCCTATCACCAGGATAAAAACGACATCCCGATCGTGGCAACAATGGGGGATTCCACGTTCTATCATTCGGGAACATCTTCGCTCCTGAATGCGGTCTACAACAATGCACGCTTTATCCTCGTGCTCCTGGATAATGAAATAACAGCCATGACAGGGATGCAACCCACACCGGGCATTGGCGTGACGGCGGAAGGAACGGAGGGCCAAAAGATTCCTCTGGAGGCTTTGATCCGGGGGTGCGGTGTGAAATGGATCAAAACCATAGATCCCTATGATATTGAGGGGATGATCCAGCTCCTAAAGGAAGCGAGACAATACACCGAGAGTGAGGAGGGAGGGATCGCTGTTATTGTTGCCAGGCACCCTTGCATTATCCACTATCAAGAGGCGCTTGGAGAATGCCGGATAGAAGTCCACATCACGGATGAATGCAACGGTTGCCGGTACTGTGTCGATTATTTTGAGTGCCCGGCCCTTCGAATGAATGAGAAAGAGGATAGAGCAGAGATCGACCGGATGTTGTGTGTGGATTGCGGTGTGTGTGTGAAGGTGTGCCCGAGGGGAGCTATCGTACCAATCGAACTATGAATATACAGATCATTCTGGCAGGTGTTGGCGGGCAGGGGATTCTCTTTGCTGCAAGGATATTTTCCCAGCTCGGACTCAAAATCGGATTGGGTATTATGGGATCAGAAACTCACGGCATGAGCCAGCGTGGGGGTTCTGTGGTAGCCCATCTGAAGCTGGGCGCTTACCAGAGCCCGATGATAAGAGCTGGCACGGCAGATATCCTCTACTCTTTTGATGAGAAGGAAACCTACAAAAACTTGAAATTCCTCCGCCGCGGAGGTCTCTGTTTTGTGAATCTTGCGAGTGCCAATCGATTCGACGGCAAAATTCTGCATCATCTTGAAAACAAAGACATCACTTTCAGGGTCTATGATGCTGCTGGGGTCGCATTAAAAATGGGGGCTATCCGCTCGGCCAACATTGCACTCATCGGATATTCAGCGGGGACTGGACTGCTTCCTTTTCAATATAAAGACCTGAAAAATGCTTTGGAATCTGTCAGTAGGACAAATGACCTGGAAAGTAACTTAAAGGCTTTTGAAACCGGCTTTGGAGAGGGAAAAAAGACATTATGAGTGATGAATGAGTGTTCCTTTTGGGGAACATTCCCTATATTCATAAACCTGAAATTCAGGCTAATCCCAATCGTGCAGCTTGTAATACTCATCCACCATTTTTTGAATATCCACAGTCGACCCCTTTGTCGGGCCGTCTTTGAGCGGCTCTTTTTGGAATCGTTCGGGCAAGGTGTTGTCCTCTTTTTTAACGCCGAATCGTTTGTTGAGCTTGTAGTCTGTGTGGATGGCCTCTCCCAAGATTTTATTCAGATCGCTGGGAGAATAGTCAATCCCCGTACCCGCCTGGAGAAGCCGAGAGGCGTTTTCGAGATTCAGAATATCCATGCAGAGGCCTATATTTTTGCACATGGTGAGAGAATCGGTGAGTAGGGCGATCTTTTCCGAATAGGTCACGAGGGCTGCCTTCCCATCTTCTTCCATTCTGTGTGCGGCTTTTTCCGTGCCGAAGCGCTTTTTTGCTTCCTCCGTTCTGTTCGTCAGCTCGAAATAAGGCTCGGCCCTGAGGTGGTCGGCACCCCTGGAGGCGATTGCATAGGTGAGCCCATAGGCCTTGATCCCTCTCGGATCGCCGCATATGATATCCAATC
>JBATYS010000636.1:0-8463 GCA_049674205.1 Candidatus Aminicenantaceae bacterium | reverse complement strand
GTGAGTCGTGGTAATATCATGAACGATTCGTGAAATATTGGAGGATCTATTGATCAAAAACGCATACATTGCAGGTTCCCTATTGGTCCTTATGCTTGTCTGTTCTGTTTTCGCGTCTGATGAGCCCTTCTGTGAACAGATCGCAAATTACACGATGGATGTCAAACTCAACACAGATAACAAGACAATAACCGCTACAGCGCTCATTTCCTGGACCAATATCACTGATTTTTCCACAGACGAGCTCTGGTTCCACCTCTACTGGAACGGATTCCAGAATAACATGAGCGATTTTCTCCAGGAAGGATCAGAGAGATGGGGACAGATCTTCAGGTCTAACAAAAAAGACGATTGGGGATACATCCGCATCAACTCGATCAAGCTGATCGAAGAGGAAAACAATGGAGAATACGACCTCACTCACACACAAGAATTTCGCCACCCCGACAACGATAATTTTTACGACCAAACTGTCATGTCAGTGAAGGTCCCTCAACCGGTTGAGCCGGGACAGACAATCCTCCTCCAAATCGATTTTACCTCCAAAGTCCCCCGTCCTATTCACAGAACGGGAGTGTATAGAGACAGCTATTTTATCGCACAGTGGTTCCCGAAGATCGGCGTGTTTGAAGATGGGAAGTGGAACTGTCACCAGTTCCATGCCACGACCAATTTTTATGCGGACTATGGGACATACGATGTAAAACTCACAGTGCCTTCACATTTTATCATCGGAGCCACTGGAGAACACCGAGAACAAACAAAGAATCAAAATGGTACAACAACCCACAGGTTTTTCCAGCACAGCGTCCATGATTTCGCCTGGACAACGAGCCCCCATTACCTTGAATTTAAGGAAGATTACATGTTTGCTCCGGGTAAAACCGTAGAGATCACACTTTTGCTTCAATCCTACCATAGGAATCAAAAGGATCGCTACATGAACGCTGTTAAACATTCTGTCAGATTGTGCAGCCAGTGGTACGGTGATTATCCCTACACGACCGTGACCTGTGTCGATCCTGCTTACAACAACCGATGCGGTGGCATGGAATATCCCACGCTCTTTACTGGTGGAACATATTTCCTGACGCGTGACCGCATCCCACGGCCTGAGGGTGTCACGATCCATGAATTCGGCCACGGATATTTCTATGGCCTTGTGGGAAATAACGAGTTCGAAGATGCATGGTTGGATGAAGGCTTCACCTCATTTCTCGATTCCGAAGTCTATTATGGGGCTTATGAAGCTCCAGTTTATTCCAAAATGTATCTGGGGATTCCCGTAACATTTAAACAACTGCCCATCCCCATAGAATCATCCGGAATCTCCAGGCATCGCCGAACATCTGACATGGATATATTACAAAAATTCACCTGGAATTTTATGACTCCAAACAGCTATGGCGCCAATTCCTATTCAAAAGCTGAGTTGATGCTTCGTACTCTGAAACGGTTCATGGGGAAAGAGCTATTTACCGAGATGATCAAGGAGTATTCCACCCGATACTGGTTTATGCACCCAAAACCACAAGATTTCTATGACGTCGTTAGCGAATACACAGGGGAGGATATGAGTTGGTTCCTGGATCAATTCGTGTATGGATCGGGTAAATTGGACTATGCGATCGGAGAGATCAAAAGCCAGAGAAAGCGGATCCCCAAGGGTTGGATCGATGAAAAATACACCGAACTCAGAAACCGAAAAGGCGAAGAGTCGATCTACCAGACGGAGGTCCTAGTACGACGGCTGGGTGAGGTCCAAATTCCCGTCGATGTTCTCGTAGTCCTCGAGGATGGCAGTGAGATCAGAGAACAGTGGGATGGCCAGTACAGATGGAAGCGATTCAAGTATGAAGGCCCGCTCAAAGTAGACCGGGCAATCGTAGACCCGGAGTTTAAACTGGTGATCGATATCAACCGGACAAACAACAGCAAAACCGTCAAACCTAATCGATTAGCTCCCTGGAAATGGGTTTCCAATTGGATGCTCTGGCTCCAGCATGCAATGGAGGTTTTTACAATATTCGGCGGCTAACCTGAATTATTCAGCAATTATGCTGACAATAAGATATTGAATGTTTTTAGAATATAAATTTGTCGGCAGCTTTTATGAATAATTTAGGTTATTTATGGATGGTAAGGAGTGACCATGGACTACGACTTCGACACTGTTATAGACCGACAGAGCACATCTTCATCAAAATGGGATCGTAGGGAAAAGGCCGTCGGTGTGCCAGATGTACTGCCCATGTGGGTTGCTGATATGGACTTCGCCTCTCCCCCTCCCGTTGTGGAAGCTCTTCGAGAAAGAGTTGAGCATGGGATCTTTGGCTACACAGAAAGGACAGGTTCGTATTATGCAGCTCTAGCATCCTGGATGAAGCGCAGATTCGATTGGGATATTCAGAAGAAAAAGGTCGTGTTTACTCCTGGCGTTGTCGTTGCATTGAATTTGATCATTCAGGCTTATACACAACTCGGAGATAAAGTTATTATCCAGCAACCTGTTTATCACCCATTTTCTTATGCCATTCTGAATAACAAGCGGCACCTCATCAATAACCAACTCCAGATCCAGAATGGACGGTATGTCATGGATCTTGATCAGCTCAAGAAATCCATTGATAGCAGAACGCGTCTTATCATTCTCTGCAGCCCGCATAATCCTGTGGGCAGAGTGTGGACCAAAGAGGAATTGTTGCGACTTGCCGAGATCTGCCTTGAAAACAACATCATCATCGTCTCTGACGAGATCCATGCAGACCTGGTTCTTGAGGGACACGTTCACACACCGACTGCGACACTGTCTAAGGAAATTGCAGATATCGTTGTCACATGTACAGCACCGACAAAAACCTTCAACATTGCAGGCCTAGGAGTAGCAAATACGATTATATCCAACAGCAAACTCTATAATCAATTTCATACTACGGTCAACAATGCCGGCCTGGAGATGACGAACGTGTTTGCAAAAGTTGCCACTGAAGCTGCATACAATTATGGAGAGGAGTGGGTTTCACATTTATTGGATTACCTCCAGGGCAATTATGAATTCCTTGTCTCTTTTCTCAAAAATCACATCCCCCAGATCTCAGTTTTTCCTTTGGAAGGAACTTATCTTGCCTGGCTTGATTTTCGCAAACTTAGACTCTCGGATGAAGAAATGAAAAATTTCCTCATCCACAAAGCCAAAGTGTGGCTTGATGAGGGCACAAAGTTTGGAGGAGGGGGCAAAGGATTTCAGAGAATGAATATCGGCTGTCCGAGAAAACTGCTGGAAGAAGGATTGACACGAATCGCTAATGCGCTGAAAGAGCTATAGTTTATTAATTATTTTTCTTTTCTCCGTAGAGATGATCGAGAAGGCTTAAAACTCGATCCGGAGGTGTATCTACAAATTCGACGCCAGTTTCAAAAACCTCACCATCATAAAGCTGACTCACCCATTTGACTTTTCCGATAACTCTGATCAATTTTTTACTTTTGGCCAGTGCGATCTCGATTTTTAACACTGTATCGATGTCAAGCATCACATCGGTGTGGATCTTCAGGCCATTGAGAGAGATATCCTTTGTCAAGGCAAAAAAGTTGCCCTTGGCGTGTGTCGATTTATCCTTGGAGAAAACAGATATGGTTACCTTGTTTTCTTCATTGAGTCTTCTTTCTTTACGTTTCTCATCCATCGCCCACGCTCCTCAATCCAAAAAATGTCATCTCCTTAAAGGGTTTGGGGGGCCCATACTGTCATTTCGGGACAGCTTACAATCTTTCTCTCAAACCCCATTTCGTATATATCTATATAACACGTCGTTCAGATTCTTTCAATAGGCAAGATGAGGCAGGTGGGACCCCCTGTTCCCTTACGGAATTCGGATAGATCGATGGCATGTACCTTAACTCCCTTTTTTTTAAGTTCTCTGGTGGCTTCGACATTCTCTGCGATATTGACGATAACTTCATTTTCGCCCAAACAGATCACATTTCCTGTAGAAGGTCCTCTGTGGAAAACTTCCACCATATCAAACCCTTCGAAAAAACCAACAGGGAAGACACCATGACAGCAGAGAATCCTTCGCGAGCCAATCATGCTCATGGCACCACCCAGATGGAGATAACGAAAATCCATGCGGTGGATTCTCACTTCGTAGTCCATCTTTTCGAGGAATTCTGAGATCTGACTTACACCTTCTGTATTTGTCCTCTGTGAGTGCCCGACAAAAGCGACGTTCCCCGCCAGTATGATGTCTCCTCCCTCAACAGTGCCGGGGGCTCTGATCTCCCCCACACATGGTTCCCCTTCCGACTCCAGGAATCCAGCCATCCATTCTTCCTCACCCCTCCTTGACTCCAACCCCATCCTCAATTTGACATATCCCTGAGGCGTCACCAAAGAGACATCACGAGTAAAAACAGAATTGGGATGTCCGGAGAGTTCAGGAAGATCGATCATTTCACATCCGGCCTTTTTAATGATGGATTTTAGAAAGATGAATTGCTCAAGAGTCCTTTCGGCATTTGGAACTTCTGTGATGTTATGGGATTTGAGATCCGTAACGCTGAAATATTCCTTCCCGGGAGTGCAAATCGCGACTCTGGTAAGTTTTCCTCCCTCATTCTTGAGCATTTTTTCTGTCTCCTTTCTGGTATTTCAAAATATCCTGTTCGTTGAGTCAAACAGGCCCAGCTGTCTGAGAAGCTTAGGCGAAGGTTCAGGAGTAGAACTGGGATTTTTCATCATATCCGAAAAAAACCTTTAAAATGGCCCTATAATGGACTAAGCAAAAGTGAGCCTTTTATGGGCGTTAATAAGGAGAGCATGAATGGGGACGTTGAACGGACAGGCTGCTTCACACTGTCCTTCACAATTCAGGCATAGATCGGCTTTTGCTGTAGGCAGCCCGGAGTATTTCTGCATCGCATGTTTTTCTCGATGTTGAGCAACAAAATAGTGGTTATATCGCATGATGGAGTTCACAGGCACATGATGTGGGCAGCTCGGCTCACACAGGCCGCAAGCATGCCGACAGTAGAAAATGCCGCATCCTTGCGCATAGGCCGTTAATGTTTTCTTATCCTGTGGTGTGAAACGGCCTCCGGAAAGCTTAAGAAAAGCCTCAGCTTCTTCGAAGTTATTGCATGTGGCACAAACCGTATGGACATGAGGATTATTCAGCGCATAACGAATGGCGGCATCTTTGATCTCATGGGTGTCCTTCAGGTTGTGTTTTTTTATAAATCCTTGAGCTTCTTCCACCAATTTTTCATACCTGAGAAGCACTCTTTTAAGATATCCTGGGATATCCTTCCCTTCCTTTTCCAGCTGTTCGACTTCACTTTTGAAAAAGAGATAATCGGCCACAGGATTTGTTTTCATCAGAGTGGTCCCGATATTCTTTTCGGCGCAAACTTTAAGGACTTTCTCTCCATTCTCCTTGGCTAAATAATTGTACACCAAGAGCATCACATCAAAACGTCCATCTTCGGCGGCTGCAAGCAGGATCTTCTCCATCGACTCTTCGGGTGGGAGAATCCCCCAATGAGTGCCGTGATTGGATATACCCACGAAACGCACGCGCCCTTCGATCTTTAGCTCAGACATGGCGTCATGGAAGCCTTTCCCTTTGATCGTCGCGACACTCTGTGCGCTGTGGATCATCATACAGTCTATGTAATCTGTCTGGAGTCTTTCGAGGCATTTTCGGGTTCGCTCGATGATACTGTTCTTTGTCCGGTCCTTATTCAGATAGAGCTTTGTCGTAACGAATACAGATTTGCGGTCACGTTTTTTAACGACCTGGCCGATGACTCGTTCATCCCTTCCCCTTCCGTAGCTTTCTCCTGTATCGATATAGTTGACTCCGGCATCGAGAAGAGTGCTGAGAATGGCTTCATTCCCCTGGTGTTCTCCAGCGGAAATATCAGAAACTTTAAATCCAGTCCGGCCTAGTTTCCTGTATTCTTTAATTTTCAGCTCGTCCGTTGTCGTTTGTGTACGACCTACAGTACTACTACTGATCACTTTATGTGCAGGAATTCCCGCTCCAACTGCTCCCAAGGTGGATACCTTGAGGAACTCACGACGATGCATAGACTTTTTTACGTTCATTGTCTCTCCTCCTGCATTTTCCTCTGTTCTATTCTATTCTGACGAAAACATAGAACACAACCAAGAATTTTCCATTTATCTATGGATAGAAGTTAATCGAGGATTACGGTGTGATAGAAAGGAGGCGGTTCTTATTCTCTATCCATCCCCTCATCGTTCTGATATCAAGGAAGATGAACCGCCCCCAAAGGATCCGCTAGATTCAGTCGATGCTTTCTCTCTGGAAGACGACCTTCCCTCCGACGATTGTGTAGTCTACTTTAGAGGACATGATCTCGTCAGGAGGAATTGTCATTAGATCATTATTGAAAATCACCATATCCCCTAGGTAGCCAACCTTGATCTTCCCTTTGCGGTCTTCCATAAACTCCGCAAAAGAAGCACCTAAGGTGTAGAGTTCTATCGCTTTTTCTATGCTGAGTTTTTGATCGGGAAACCATCCCTCGCCTTCCTCTCCTGCACGGTCCTTTCTTGTGACCGCCCCATAAAGCCCTTCCAGGGGATCGATGGGTTCTACCGGCCAATCCGTACCGAATGCGATATTCACTCCAGCATCAAGCAATCGCTGCCATGCATACGCACCCTTGCAACGTTCAAGGCCAATTCTTTTTTCGGCAAACCGTTTATCCGTGATACAGTGGGTGGGCTGCATGGAAGCAATGACTCCAAGCTCGGCAAATCTTGGTATGTCATCCGATATCAGAATCTGGGCGTGCTCGCTCCGGTGCCGGTGATTTCTTCGCCCATTGACCTCCATCGCCTTCTCAACCGCATTAAGGACCCAATTGTTTCCTTTTGTTCCGATGGCATGTGTTCCTGTCTGAAAGCCCATGGCATCTGCCGCAACAATGAGTTCTTCAAATTTTTCATAAGGCATCATGGCCAACCCGCTAGTGCTAGGATCATCTTCAAAGGGCTCAAACATCAGGGCAGTACCCGAACCCAATGTCCCATCGATAAACACCTTGAGATACCCAAACCGGATCCAGTTTTCCTCGGGAGGATACTCTTTACGAAGCTCATCCAGTTTTTTTAATCTTTCCTCTACATTATCTTGAGGAATAGCCATGTTGAAAGTCACGCGGCAGGTGAGATTTCCTTCGTCCATGAATCTCTGGAACCGCTTATATTCTCCGTTAAGCTGTTGTATGCTTGTAACACCTTTCCGCCTGGCTTCAGCGAGGGCTAACTCCAAAGCTTCATCCAATCTTTTTTCTGTTTCCTCCGGCGTGAGCTGGACAGTACTGCTCACTTTTAAAAGGCGCGTGGCGCCTTCTTTAAGGATCCCAGTAGGCTCTCCTGTAACAGGATCCTTAACGACCGTTCCATTGGGAGGGCTTTGCGTATCCTTCGTGATACCGGACATCTTGAGTGCATAGCTGTTGACCCAGGAGGAATGACCATCCGCTCGGCTCAAAACCACAGGATGATTGGGTGCGACAACATCCAGGATCTCTTTCGTCGGCCATTTTTTGTCCGGGAAGGTCTCGTGCTCCCAGCCTCTTCCTCTGATCAGTTCGCCCGGTTTGGCATACTCCACTTTCTCTGCCACCATCTGCTGGATCGTTTGAGCATCGTGAACATATCGAAAGTCCAGTTGCATCATTGACTGCCCGCCCCCCATAAAATGGATGTGTGCATCATTCAAACCAGGAATGACTAAGCGGCCTTTGGCATCGATCACAGTGGTCGTCCCTTCTTCGATATACTGATCGACCTTATCATTCGTCGTGACAGCAATGATAAATTCATCTTTCACAGCCAAAGCCTCAACCCTAGGGTTGTCTTTATCGATGGTGATGATGTTGGCATTTTTGATAACGAGGTCCGCTGGGGGGCCTTCGTAAATCTTCCCGCATCCCCCGCAGAATATTATCAGACAAGAACAGATAAAGATCTTTGATAGTTTTTTCATTTTTTTTTACAGTCCTCCTTCGCAAAAAAATTGGTTCATAAAATGGAGAAATCTGGGGATCATATTCTCAATCATCATATATATAAAAAATCTTTTTTCAACGGATATTTTGGTTTTGCCCTTTGTCCTTCAGCCTTTCTTTAAAATTGAACCCATAAATTTTCAGGTATTCGTTCACTCCTACCGTAAAAAAGACGACGGCGATCATACGCTGAAGCCCCATAATCCCTTGATATCCTGTGTAATCCACGAAAAAGAGAACGACACAGGCGACCAGTAGAATAGCCCCAAGAATTTTTTGACCGATCCCGCTCCATCCCCAGCTTGAGTATTTTGATAGAAGCAGACCGACCCAAACACCCACCCAACCAATAGTGGCACCAGCAAGAACATCTAAAGGCCAATGCACACCTACAACAACTCGAGAAAGGGCAACCAG
>JBATYS010000635.1:0-2022 GCA_049674205.1 Candidatus Aminicenantaceae bacterium | reverse complement strand
TATCCACGATAGCCAGTGAGATTTCATCCTGAATGGTAAAAATGTCCTCCATATCACGATCGAATTTTTCTGACCAGAGGTGGTAGCCGTCTGTGACATTGACAAGCTGTGCTGTGATGCGCAGCTTATTTCCTGACTTACGGACGCTGCCCTCAAGTACTTTTTCGACATTCAGCCTCCGGCCGATCTCACGGACATCGATAGTTTTGCCTTTAAATGCAAAAGCGGAAGTTCGAGCAACCACTTTAATATCTTTGATCTTTGTCAAAGAATTGATGAGTTCCTCGGCTAAGCCGTCGCAGAAATATTCCTGCTCCGGATCAGCACTCATGTTCACAAAAGGAAGAACTGCAATAGAAGGAGGCTCCTCCTTGGTAGGAACGGAATGCGTTACTTGAGTCTTAGTCTTATCCAACATATCCACAAACTTCAATTCTGATATCAAATCTTTCATATCCCCGTAGCGATTAAGGGGATCTTTCTGCAGGCATGTCTCCAGTATTTTCTCTACGCCGGTCGGCACATCCTTACGCAACCGTGAAATCGGCTCGGGCTCCTCGTTCAAGATGGAATGGATTGCGAACTGGTCATGTGTGCCCTTAAAAGGACGCTGTCCGGAAAGCATCTCGTACAGAACACAGCCTAATGACCAAATATCTGTATGCTGATCCACAGTTTCGCCAGAGGCCTGTTCGGGAGACATGTAGGCCACAGTTCCCATGATCGTGGCTGTTTTCGTGAGATCAACTCCCCAGGTCAGCTTGGCCAAACCAAAATCCATGATCTTGGCAAGGCCTTCTTCAGTCAGCATTATGTTCGCCGGCTTTATGTCGCGGTGAGTGATGCCCTTTTTGTGAGCAGCACGCAATCCTTCAGCAACCTGAGAGGTAATGTCTAAAGCTTCGGCTAATTCAAGTTGTCCGGTCTTTATTTTTTCTTTCAGGCTTTGGCCTTCCACATAGGCCATAGCGATATAGGTATGCCCATCGGATTCATTGATCTCGTAAACCGTGCAGATGTTGGTATGATCGAGTGCCGCTGCTGCCTGTGCCTCTTGAACAAACCGCTCCTTGGCCTCACTATCCCGCATCAATTCCTGCGGCAGAAACTTGAGCGCCACAGTCCGCTTGAGCTTCGTATCCTCGGCCTTATACACAACACCCATCCCGCCTTCCCCGATCTTTTCGAGGATCTTGTAGTGCGAGATGGTTTTGCCGATCATTGTAAATCCGTTTATATCTCCCAGATTTTGAGGGGCAAGTGACGGCTGATTCTTGTGAAATCTTTATCATTATGAAGCAAAAACAAATCATTTTCTAAAGCCACCCGTGCAATTAAACAATCGATCGTAGACACTGTCACGCCCTTCTTCCTCAATCTCAAATACATCTGGGCCGTTTCCGCATAGGAATCTTTGGCATTTTTTAGTTCGTAAAAAACCTGTGTATCCAGATATTTTTTTAATAATTTGTAATCTTTTTCAGTACGACTGCCCTGCAAAACTTCAAGGTAAATGAGGTAACTGATGCCAAATGGAAGGTTTTTATCTAGAATTGTATTGAATGATTGGATTGCCTTGTTCTCAAAACCTCGGAAATAATCGATCAAGATCGACGTGTCTACCAAGATCATCGATTTCTCAATTCCTTGTAATCGTATTGTTCATCAAAATTGACTTTGCCCTTCAGTTCTCTCAAATCGCGCCTTTTTCTATTCTGAATAAATTCCTCGAGAGCCTTATGAATCAGTTCCTTTTTGGTTTTATACCGGGAGAGCTTGAGGGCTTCCTCCATCAAATGGTCTTCGATCACAATGTTCGTGCGCATCTATATACACCTCCTGATACACATTATCATATGTACAGATAAGAATGTCAATCCCTATTCCCACTTACCCGATTACCTCTTAGATATGATAGTGCGAGATGGTTTTACTGATCATGGAATACCCTTTAATACAGAAATGCTCTTATACAAATTCCCATAGAGAGAACTATTAAATCCTATTGAACGCATACTGTCC
>JBATYS010000634.1:0-5295 GCA_049674205.1 Candidatus Aminicenantaceae bacterium | reverse complement strand
GCCTGGAGACCCAGGATCTACTTATTATAGGTGTACTTATGCAAAAAAGAGTGTCGATCCTGACTGGTATCTAAAAGAATTCGGCACCGATCACTCAGGTGTCAGTAAAAGAAAACAGAAGATAGGGAAGGGTCAATATAGTGATAAAAAAGTCAACATAGTCAATTGTCCCCAGCTATATTGGAAAGAAGAGGAGGTTGACGATTATCTTGGAGGCTATCTCAGGAACCTTGTATACGATAAGGACGTAGTCAACAGAATAAGAGAGGAGATCGGTGTTGACTTTCAGGAAACTATGACAGCAGCTGAGGTACAACGTAAAGGCTTTGAGGCTGAGTTAAAAAAGAACCACGCCTTAAAAAAGGGTCTTGTTAGAAAACTAGCATTGGAAGAACATGCGGATTTAGCATTAGAATTTCATGAAGAAATTATGGATGTCAAAAGAGAGATTGAAACCATCAAAGCACAGGTCGAATCATTAGATGAAATGAGCGAGGGACATCTAGATGAGATCATGGATGCCTTAATATTGTGTAGCGATATTAGTGAAAAATTCAATACGCTCGACGCTATGGGCCAACGTCGCTTGGTTATGTTGGCCTATAAAAAGATTACTCTTAGAAAAGGCAGGGTCGGAGACATTAATGTAAAGGAAGGTTATGTAGATGTGTTTTGGACAGACCCATTCAATGAGCTTCACGATAAATGGTTCCTGCAAGCCTATAAAGAAGACCTGGAAAAACAAAAAAGGATAAGAGAAGCGTACATTAAATCTACAGGGAAGGACCTTAATAAATCAACTAAAACCGTGAGAAGGGCTGGACGGGCATGGGACATCTCCCGAGGGGAGATGTGAGGGAAGCCCGGATCCGAGCGAAGTTTCCTCGCCGGGGAAACTGAGCGTGTTTTCGAAATCATATAATCTGATCATTCGAAATGCAGTCATTACGGTTTTGGAAATGCTACCGGAGGAATACTGGATGGAGGGGAGTTATTCTTCAAATTTTCGGAAAAGGAGGGATCCATTCGTTCCGCCGAAACCGAAAGAATTGCTCAGGGCATACACAAATTCTGCGGAGCGTGAGATGTTGGGTACATAGTCGAGATCACAGTCAGGATCCGGATTTTCATAATTGATGGTTGGAGGCAGGGTCTGATCTTTAAGGCTCAAGACACACACAGCCGCTTCCATGGCCCCCGCGGCTCCCAAGA
The DNA here is from genome assembly GCA_049674205.1 of Candidatus Aminicenantaceae bacterium. Taxonomy (GTDB): domain Bacteria; phylum Acidobacteriota; class Aminicenantia; order Aminicenantales; family Aminicenantaceae; genus WTAW01. The sequence continues at coordinate 4,083 of JBATYS010000634.1, read as the reverse complement.
GATGCCCGGTCATGGATTTCGATGAACTGACCGCCAATCGATATGCATGGTCACCGAAAGTTCTTTTGATGGCAAGGGTTTCGATCCTGTCATTCCAGGGAGTGGAGGTGCCATGAGCGTTGATGTACGCCACTTCCTCTGGTGCGATACCGGCATCGGCAAGGGCCGATTTCATGCAGAGATAGGCTCCTTCTCCATCGATGCAGGGCGTTGAAGCGTGATACGCATCTCCGCTTAGCCCATACCCGACGATCTCGGCATAGATCCTGGCTCCTCTTTTCAGGGCATGTCCTAATTCCTCCAGGATTAAGATCCCAGCTCCCTCAGCTATGACAAACCCGTCGCGTTCGGCATCAAAGGGTCGAGATGCCCTCTGCGGCTCATCATTTCTTAACGATAACGCGCGCATGGAGGTAAATCCAGATATTCCCAATGGAGTGACAGGAGCTTCCGCTCCACCAGCGATCATGATATCGACATCCCCTCTAGACACCATTCTAGAGGAATCCCCGATCGAATGGGTGCTGGTGGCGCACGCTGTGGCATTGGCCAGGTTAGGCCCTCTGGCTTTATACTTAATAGAGATAACCCCTGCGGCCTCATTAATAATGCTGGAGATCAGGAAAAACGGAGAGACTCGCCCAGGCCCCTTTTCGAAGAGCGTTAGGGCATTCTTTGTGATTGCCTCAATCCCACCTATTCCCGAACCCACATAAACGCCCGTTCTTTCCCCATGCAAACATGCAGGATCCAATGCGGAATCCTTAACAGCCAGTTCAGCCGCCGCTACGGCATACTGGATGAAGGGATCCATTTTCCGGGCCTCTTTTTTTTCGAGGAAATTCAGGGGGTCAAAACCTTTGACTTCACCAGCAATTCTGCTGGCATACTGGGACACATCAAACTTAGTGACATAATCGATCCCGCTCTTGCCCGCCAGAAGATTAGTCCAGTTCTCCGCTACGCCCATTCCCATAGGGGAGACGAGACCTATCCCTGTAACGACAACTCGCTTATTTGATCCCCTAGATCGGGGAAACCGTGCAGTGGGCATGAAGTGTGTTTCTTGGTGGCTATTTTTTCTGTATAAACTCTAAGACATAATCGATGGCTTTGCCGACAGTGGTCATTTTCTCCGCATCTTCATCCGGAATATCCAGATCAAATTCATCCTCGAGTGCCATCACCAATTCCACTGTGTCTAGGGAATCCGCGCCAAGATCGTCAATGAAGGAGGCTTCTTCAGTGACCTGATCTTCACCGATGCTGAGTTTATCTGCAACTATGGCCTTTATTTTTTTTAGCAGTTCTTCTCTTTCCATTTTTTTCTCCTTTTCTGTATATTCACAAAATTAATTGTGTGCGTTACATCAACATCCCACCGTTAACGCTGAGGACTTGGCCAGTGATGTAGGATGCATTTTCAGACAGAAAAAATTTGACCCCCTGGGCCACTTCATCAGGGGTGCCAAAACGCTTCATAGGGATGAGCTCAACAAAAGCACTCTTGACTGCCTCGGGTAGATTCTCCGTCATGGCGGTGGCAATATACCCAGGAGCTATGGCATTTACCGTGATCCCCCTGGCTGCGACCTCTCGAGCCAACGACTTGGTGAAGCCGATCACCCCGGCTTTGGAAGCAGAATAGTTAGTCTGTCCCGCATTTCCCATCAGCCCGACAACAGAAGAGATGTTCACGATCCGACCGAAGCGATTGCTTATCATGTTGCGTATCACAGCCTTGGAAAAGTTGAACACTCCCTTCAAATTCACTGCAATGACAGAATCCCAATCCTGCTCTTTAAGCCGCAACAGCAAGCCATCTCTGGTGATCCCGGCATTGTTCACAAGATGGTCGATCTTTTGGTGGTCTTTTAAAACACGCTCGACAAGTTCAGAGGCCTGGTCTGATTGGGAGACATCAGCGCTATAGCCGAAAGCTGACCCCCTGCGGGCCTTGATCTTCTCAGCGACTTCATTGAGCTTGTCCTTCTGGATATCAACTAAGATTACAGTAGCCTGGTCTTCAGCCAGCAAAAGCGCGATGGCTTCTCCTATGCCTTGGGATGCCCCCGTAACGATAGAAACTCTACCCATTAGAGTCATTGGTCTCCTATGCTCTTTCTACTTCTTCGGAGAGAGGCGAGATCTCTGCCTGAATTTTTTCCTGGACCCTGTTTTTTACAAAATCTTTGGCCATTTTAATGGCGTTTTTTACGGCCATCACGTTTGAACGGCCATGCCCGATGATACACACCCCGTTTATTCCCAAGAGCTGGGCTCCACCATATTCTGAATAATCCACCCTTTTATATAGTTTTTTAAGGTGCCTTTTCATCAACAGAAAGCCGATCTTTGCAAAGAGATTCTTCATAATCTCTGTCCGAGCCATGTTGAACATCGTATCCACAACGCCCTCACTCACCTTGAGTGCGATGTTTCCGGTGAATCCATCACTCACGATCACATCTGCCTTTCCCGAATAGATATCCTTTCCCTCGACATTTCCTATAAAGTTCATTGAGGATGCCATCAATAGAGTATAGACTTCCTTGGTCAAGTCATTCCCTTTGGTCCTTTCCTCGCCCACGCTCATCAGGGCGATGCGAGGCTCTTTAAGTCCCATAACGCTTTCCATGAAGATCCGTCCCATGACAGCGAATTGCTCGAGATGATGCGGTTGGCAGTTGACATTCGCCCCTACATCGATCAATAGAGTGGGGCCGGACAAGGTAGGGACCAAGAGTGAGAGGGCGGGTCTGTCCACGCCTTTTAGAGCTCCAAGGACTTTGCTCGATATGTACACGATGGCCGCTGTGTTTCCGGTGCTTACAAACGCATCCGCTCTCTTCTCTTTGAGCAACTGCACACCGATACGGATGGACGACTTCTTTTTCTTCCTGAAAGATAGAATGCCCTCGCTCATGCTTATCTCTTCGGATGCATTGACAATCGTGACATTAGCGTTAGAGCTATCGAGCCTGTCGAATTCTCTTCGCACGCGGGTTTCAGACCCGACGAGAAGAATCTCGATATCCAGTTCCTGGGATGCCTTTATCGCCCCTTCGACAGTAACTTTGGGTCCAAAGTCCCCCCCCATGGCATCGACAGCGACCTTCATATTTTCCTCAGCTTTATTCTTCTGTACCCTCGATCACCTGCCGGCCTTTGTAAAAACCGCAACCAGGACAGGCCCGATGGGGGAGTTTTGGGCTTCCACAGTTGGAGCAAAGTGAGAGGGCGGGATTCTCAAGAGCATCGTGGGCTCTTCGTTTGCCTTTTCTTGAATGAGAATGTCTTCTTTTCGGATTTGCCATTTAACTTTTATCTCTCATAAATATCTTAAGCTTCTCTAAGCGCTGGTTAGATCCCTTCGCTGTGCAGGAACACTTGTCTTCTTTTATCAATTTCCCACAAACAGGACAGATCCCCTGGCATCCTTTGGAGCAGAGAGGCCTCAAGGGAAAAGTCAGATTGAGCTGTTCAAGAGTGACTTCTTTTAGGTCAAGGTGACGCTTGTAGTAAATCAACCTGTTCATATCATCCTGCTCCAGGTGTTCCTTCGCAACCTCCAGCTCCTCCGGGAGATAGACAAGGTCAAACCTGGAATCCACAGGAAATTCAAAGGGTATCAGACAGCGGCAGCACACAAAATTCAACGTGGCCGTGATTTGCCCTTTGATCAAGAGTTCTTCGCCGATTTTCTTGACAGATGCCTCCACCTGGACAGGCTTCAAAAATACGGCGCTTTCTTCGACAAGGTCCTCACTGAAGAATTCAAAATCCTTCGAAATTTCTAGCCCGTCTTCGGGGATTCTATCGACATCGATCAACATATTTTTACACTCACAAAAAAAGTCCCCCTATTATACCACCCTGCATCACTTTGTCAATAATAATCAGCCTGTTGGATCCTCTCGACCTGGCGGCCTCTCCCTCCCTCCACTTTGGGAAAATAAAGCACAAAAAGATAGCGCTTCCCCCGACAAAACAGAGTGAATGTTTTATCTTTTCGAATGGCCATACGGAAATGATAAGAGAGATGCGATAGTCTTGAGGACATCTTGCCATTGATAATGTCCA
>JBATYS010000633.1:0-1665 GCA_049674205.1 Candidatus Aminicenantaceae bacterium | reverse complement strand
GTTGCTATGTTTTGTGCTTTTATCGCAAATAGTCTCGCTGTCCGAAGACCGCCCTGGCCATGGGCACGGTCGCTCCCTTGGTCTGCAAAACAGCGGATTACGACTGATGCCTTGCTGATAGGTCTTAGCGCCATTCCCATCCTTTTTCTTGTTATGCTCATTAAAATTCAAGCGATATGGCCTGTGGTTGTTTGTTTCCCACCTCTTGTGTTCTTTGCCTCTCTTACCGTGAGACGAGCATTCGAATATCAATTGGGAGCTGTGTGGCAAACCTTGATTGTGGGGACAACAGCCTCTGTGATGATCTGCCTCGTTCCCCTGATTTCTGTTGTCTTTCTCGCAATGACTCCTCTACTCATGAAATATGGAGCGGAGCAAGAAAAACAACAAAAGGTAAGCCGCTGGCTCGAGATGCATCACCTCACAGCAGGGGATTCACTATCATGGAGCCGTCAATGATCCGTTTCCAGAATGTCTCCTTTTCCTACGAAAAAGATGCCCCTGTCCTTTTTGGGATCGACCTGGAATTCCAACCCGGCCTCACCATGCTCCTGGGACCGAACGGATGCGGAAAAAGCACGCTCCTAAAATTGGCCTCGGGCGTGGAAAAACCAGACACAGGACGGATCACAATCGACGGCCACGATCTCTGGCAGGATGAAGTGGAGGCACGCCAAAGCCTTGCCTATGTCCCCGAACAGCCCGATCTCACTCCTTATGCCACAATCCACGAGATTCTCAATCTTGTCTGCCGTTTGCGCAATGAACCCTCAGAAAAGGGGATGGATGCGCTTGAATTTTTCGGCCTTCGCGATTTAGCCTCCCGAACCGTTCGCGAACTCTCCCTCGGACAGCGACGCCGCGCCATTTTTGCCGCCGCCCTCATCGGCACACCCCGTTATATCCTCCTGGACGAACCTCTAGAGGGGATGGACAGAAAGATAAAGGACGACATCCTCTCCTGGATCCAACGTCATGTCGATGCCGGAGCTGTCGTTATCCTTGTCTCCCATACGATCGAACCGTTTGTCGATTTGACATCTCAAGCCATCACCATCAAAGACGGATCTGCCTTCCTCTATCCAAAAATCGCGGGCAATCCAGAACAGAAACTTGCTTTACTGGATAATTTGGCAAAAGGGATAATATAATTGTCATAGCGCATAATTCACAACGCAAAATTTATATAAGGTAATAAAAAATGCCACGAGTTCGATTAAAACAATTGGATCAATATCCGTTCAGCACCAAAATCGTTGTCCGTGTGACCGACCTGAATTATGGGGGACACCTGGGAAATGACAGCCTGCTCTCACTCGTCCATGAAGCCCGTGTGGCCTTTCTAGACATCCATGGTTTTTCTGAGCTCGATTGTGGAGGAGTGTCCCTCACAATGGGAGATGCCGCCATCGCCTATCAGGGCGAAGCCTACGCAGGCGATGAATTAATCATTGAGGTTGCCGCAGGCGAGTCCTCAAAAAGTGGATTCCGTCTTTTTTATAGATTGACTCGATCGAGCGATGCAAAAAAGATTGCATTAGCCGAAACAGGCATGGTGTGTTTCGATTATAAAGCCAAAAAAATCAAGCCCCTGCCAAAAGCGGTGGAAGACATCTGTACATCAAAATAACAAAATAAAAGGATTGTGAAAAAATTAACCATTCT
>JBATYS010000632.1:0-2222 GCA_049674205.1 Candidatus Aminicenantaceae bacterium | reverse complement strand
ATCAATAATCTCAGGAAAATATTTAATAAAGAAATAGGAGTTTGCCCCGAGGACCAGAACATCCCAGTTGTTCCCCCAGATCTTGAAGTCAAAATAGACCCTGTAGGGGCTCTTCGCAAATTCTTCCTCCATGTAGTCTTTGACTTCCTCCAGCTTTTTAGTGATGATCGTTTTATATGTCGAGTCCTTGACTTTTGCCAGTGCCCTGACGAGAGTATGGCCTGAAATCTGCCAGAAGTCGAGAGCAGTCATGTTCCTCACAGATGGAGCAAGAGAAAGAAGCCGGTCTTTGTATACAGCCTTGCCTGTAGTTAGGTAAAGCTCTGCAGCAGCGGCAAGCTCCAAGGAGTGGTATTCATCTTCCTGAGGTTGGTAGGACACTTCATAATGAACAGGATCATGGGATTGCTCATACACCCACACGTCTTCGGCCGCTTGGAGACACTCTGTTGCGAGGCGATCATCGAATCCCCGAAGAACCCGGGAAGCGATGGCGGCCACTTGAGCGAACTGGTATTGTCCGCCTGTGTTCCTGTTGGTGAACACCCATCGGTCGTCGAATTTTCCCGATCGGCCATCTTTTGCCTCGGTTGTTTTTAGAGCCGGGTCATAAATCAGCCCATCCGTGACATTCACAGGATCCCCGACGACAACGTAGTCCAGGATTTTGTTCTCGATGATCCCTGGAGAGACATGGCCTGTCGAACTGTAAAGCGCCAGCAGGAATTCCATACCGAAGGCGATTTGCTGCAGCATATCGTCCTTTCTATCCGGCCGGAAGATGTCGACCCGCCTTAGATCTCTGTTGATTGTGGTTCTGTCTCTTTGAGCCTCAAACTCTTCATGCGCAAGAGCCATCCAGAGGACAGTCCATGCGATACTCCCGAAAGGGAGGTCATAATCGGCGGCATCATGCCACCCTCCCCAGTCGAGTCCGGGTATATGTTCGTTAGCCTCGAAAGGTGTTTCCGTTACGGCCTTCTGCCTGTAGCTGTCAAAGTGTTCTGTATTCGGGGGGGCCTGAATTCCATCATCCAGATGGCAGGCGCCGTGCCAGGCTTGTTCTCCCTGCCAGACTTCAACGTGACACATCTGAACGGGAAAGAACACGTCCATTGTCGGGTGCCAGGCCTCTTTATAGACATTTGAGTGAATGAGAAAAGGACCGGTTTCCTGGTCCTTGTATTGGAGGAAGTATTGGCCCGGTTTTGTAATCTCAGTGAAATCAAAGGTATGATAAGCGAATTCAAACAACTCTCCCCACTTCTTGGGTAGTGTTTTTTTGACGATTATCTTTTCCCCGTCTTCAGCGAGGCGGGAAAGTATCATTTGTTCTATTGGCGTGGTCCTCGGATCCAGTTCGAGAACCGCTTGCTTTCTTTGCTTGGGGTGATAACCTAATTGCGAGACCTGTATGACTGGTTCCCGCTGCCAGTTTGGGTCGATCCTGGGTGTGATTTTTACTGTAAAGCGCTTACTGGGAGACCTGTGAGTGAGAGTTGCGAATACCGTATATCCTGCATGATTAGCCCGGCCTCTGCCGTCCATAAGGCTTAAGACACAATTCTCTACAGCCTCTATAGCGAAGGCTCTCAAATCGTCATCCGGTGCTATCTGGATCTTTTCGGCCCTGGGAATCAGCATCTCTTTTCCCATAAATCTCTCGGGAAAATAATCGATCGAATTCTCAGCTCTGTAAGTTTTGTACTTGTATTCGTTGGGGTAGATCTCGAATTTGAGTATGAAATTGGCAATTTTTCTCCAGTCGATAGGCTTATCGAGGTCGACGGTCAGAAAAATCGAACGGCCATCCGTGCGGCATATCAAACTGTAATCGATGTCAACTGGTATTATTTTTCCCCTTATCGAGGAGGAGCGACTTTGCTTGTCGACGGTTCGTCCTCTAACTTCTTTGGCGTTGAAATCTAAAAGAGGTCCGAGTGCTGTAGAACACACGACCTCGCCGGCGTCCATAATCCTTTTCCCATGGAGAAACATCTGCAGGCCGCCTCTTTTTCCCACGATGTAGTCGTTGTGGTAAACGAGAAATGCGAACCCTGGTGTTTCGAAATAACCCTCCGGAGTTAACTCAATCTCTGCAAGGCACAAAGAACTGCACAGACATAAAACGATCACTGTGATTAAAATCGGCGTGTATTTTCCGAACATGTCGAACCTCCCTTTATAGACCTTGATTATATAGGGGTAATATACCTGAACTT
>JBATYS010000631.1:0-1677 GCA_049674205.1 Candidatus Aminicenantaceae bacterium | reverse complement strand
CGAGAAGTCCGTGTGCGGATCGCCTCTCCAACCGAAATGGAGATCATTCTGGACAAAGCCCAGGATATGATGGAGAGGAACTTATCCGCTGCGGACAAGCTTTTCCTCAGGGGAAATAAGCTGTACGCCGAGCAAAAGTACGACGAAGCCATCCAGGCTTACAATGAGGCCCTTGAACTCAGTCAATCGCAATGGGGATATTACTTTAACCTTGGCCTGGCTTACAAAAAAACAGAGAACACAGAAGCTGCCATTTCGACATTCCAAAAGGCATTCGAGATGAATCCCGAAAGCTACAGCATAAACAAAGAGCTGGGACAACTCCTGGCTTTAGAGGACAATTACGAAGACGCCAAAAAGTACTTTGCAAAGGCTGCAGAAATCAGTGACGACGACCCGGACGCATTCTATAATCTGGGAGTTTGTCTGACCAACCTTGGAGATCAAGAAGGAGCCTTAACCGCTTTTCTAAAGACGATCGGGTTTAAAGAGGACTACGCCGATGCGTATTACCAGATAGGCACTCTGTATATCAATCAAAACAATGTGGAGGAAGCCGTCAAAAATTTGGAAAAATTTCTTGAACTTGCTCCAGAACATGAGAAGGCGAATGTGACAAAACAGCTCCTAGATTATCTCAAAAAGTGACCGACATAAAAAATACAGGAAAGGTAAAAATGAAGAAAAAGCCTCTTGTTTTTATTTTTGTACTCGTGTGTTTCTCGGTGATTCCCGTTTCAGCCAATAAGGAGGACTTTTCGAAAAAGTGGGTGAAAGAGGTTGATCTTATTATAACCGAAACTGAAAAAGCTGAGTTCGAGAAGCTGAAAAAGGATAAGGACAGAGAAGCGTTCATCCAGCTCTTCTGGGCAAAGAGAGACCCGACTCCTCGAACAGAACACAATGAGTTCAAAGAAGAGCACTACCGACGTTTGGAGTATGTCGAAGAGCATTTTATTTATGGCTACAACAAAGGTGTCCAAACCGACCAGGGAAAGGTGTATGTTCGTCTCGGCAATCCTATGAAGATATTCCACCAAGGTCCGAACACTGAAGTATGGGCGTACTCTACACCCTCCTGGATCGAATATCCAAAAGATTCCTTTAATCTCGTTTTTGCCAATGACGGCAATGGTTTAGTTCTAGATCGTTCAAGGACTGAGGCAAGGCTTATCCAGGCATTATATTCTTACCCGGAGGTGGTTTTGCTCTACCCGGACTTACGAGCTGTTCCAGAGTACAAAGACATCTTGGCTTTTTCCCCCGATTCCTTTGAAGGGAAACTTATTCAACAGGTGGAATCTTTAGGGGAGGATGTCATTCAGGTTCCCTTCGAACACAGAGTCCTCTTCACAAAAGCAGGGAATTTGAGCAGCTACATCACTTTTCTCTTCAAGATTGACCCGCAAACGAAGATCCCTGACAAGCTGACGGTATTCGGCCGATTGAAATCAGAGAGTTATTCAGTGGATATCCGTCGGGAAATAAAATCCACAGAGGAAAATGATTATTTATTTGCGCAAGTGGGAATGCCCATCCTGCCCGGAGAATACGATCTTTTTGTCGGACTCTACACCAAGGATAAACAACTCTATTCTCTTAAGAAGGAAAAAATCACGGTCCCCAATTATTGGACGAAGGGATTTGCGATCTCCTCTCTTATCGCTTCACCCGAAA
>JBATYS010000630.1:0-2447 GCA_049674205.1 Candidatus Aminicenantaceae bacterium | reverse complement strand
ATAAAGGGGACTGTCACCTTTTTCCAGGGGTAAAGCAAAAAGGTGACAGTCCCCTTTTCTGTTGGGTCCGTTCACCGAATGGACGGTCCCATATGATGTAGGGTCAGCTCCCCGAGCTGACCGATGGAGCGGACCGTTTGGGAAACGGTCCCTACATCGTTCTCCGGCAAATTGAAAATATATCAAGAATATGATAACTTGGCTGCAAATGAAGAAGTATCAGATAGCTCCGAAGGAAAAGCAATTGATAATCGAAGGGATTGCTTCCCGATTGGGGAAAAAGAGAGAGATTATATTTGCATATATTTTCGGCTCATTTGCCCAAAGTGACATATTCTCCGATATAGATATTGGCATCTTTATAGACGAAAAAAGAGTCAAAGAATCCATGGATTATGAATTTGATTTAGAAGAGGAGATTCAATCATTTGCAAAGTTCCCTGTGGATATGAGAAGCATCAACTGTGCCCCACTTTCTTTTTCATACCGAGTCATAAAAGAGGGAATTCTGGTTATCGATAAAGATCCTTCTAAACGAACAGAATTCGAAGGGCTAATCTTTAAGAAATATTTTGATTTTGCCCTTTATCGGACACAGTATCTAAAAGAGGTCATAAATGCCCCAGTTTGATTCAGACAGAATGACGAAGCTTGTCTCACAAATGCGGGAATCTCTCGGACATCTCAATAGACACAAAGAATATCAAAGAGAGAACTTTGTGAACGATCCCGATAAAATCGGAAGCGCTAAGTATCATTTTATCGTTGCCATTGAAGCCGCAATCGATATGTGCAATCACCTGATCTCACGAAATGGCTATCGCGCTCCAGAGGATTATGCTGATACTTTTGCAGTGCTTGGAGAGAATGGAGCTCTTGAGAAATCTTTTGTTGATGTCCTTAAGGAAATGGCAAAATTCCGGAATAGATTAGTTCACATTTACTGGGAAATTGACGAGAACCAAGTCTATGATATTTTACAAAACAGATTAAGTGATTTTAAACAATTTCTTGATCAAATCGCAAAGTTTCTGAACTGGCCTGATTTAACCTAATTTCTTTCCATAAATTAAAAAGGATGGGGCTTGTGACCCTTTGAGTAATCCAGGATAATGGCGACAAAAAAAGGGACTGTCACCTTTTTCCAGGGGTAAAGCAAAAAGGTGACAGTCCCCTTTTTTCTATTGTAATTCCTCTTTTTCAATTCCCGCTTGTTTCAATATCGACAAAAGTGTTCCTTTCGGAATATCTCGTCTATGATAAGGAACAATTACCCTCATGCTTTTCTCCGCGTTGTAGAAAACCATGTGGCTCCCTGAAGAATGGTCAAGTTGAAATCCATGCTTCTCTAGAATTTTAATGACTTTTTTGGGAGTAAGAGAAGGCAATTTAGGCAAGTTGGATACTCAAAGTTCCTTCTAAAGTTTCAGAATCATCGATGATCGATTCTCCATGTTTTTTCATACTTTCCAGGTAAACCGTTATCGCATCCAGTGCCATTTCTTTCGCTTCTTCTAAATTCTTTCCATAAGTGATGCATCCTGGTAGAGTTGGTACAATAACCGTATAACCACCCTCTGGTTCTGGCCTTAATATTATCCTATATGATAATTTATCCATGTGCTTTTTCCCTTAATAAAATGATACATGCCAAGTCTACAAAAATTTTAACATAAAATTTGATAGAGCTCAATTTTCAACTTCATAAAAACAAATGAATCATATAGGATATGCTTAATATGGAGTCCATAATCAAAATCATCGGTCCATTCGGGGAATGGACCCTACATTCGGTCAGTTCCCCGAGTTGACCGCATGTAGGGACCGTTTCCCAAACGGTCCGTTCGGGGAGATGACCCCACATTCACGAAAAATTTCAGGTACATCTTTTTAGGGGTGTTTAATGATTAAAGGGTGGATTATTTGTTCTTATTCCTTCTTAACCGGAACACTTGACTGGCGATATCATCAGAAGCTGACTTGCAGGACTGAGCTACATTTAAAGCCAATTTTGCGGATTTCTTATCAAAAATATCCCAAGGCAACTTATATGAGGACTCATCTCCATAATCTGTCATAAAGTGTTGTTCTACACCAAGGATTAGGAATTCTGGTAATATCTCTTCTATCCTGGCTCTTATTTCCTCCGGAATTTTGCTTTTTTGTATCAGTTTTGAGAGATGTTTTGCTGGTTCGTGTGTTTTCGGAGAGACACCAAAGGCCATCAGTATGGCTTTCCCCGAATTCTCTACAGAAAGCTGGGCATTAGCTACACAAGAACGCCATCGCTCTAGCAGAAAATCTTCTTGAGCCTCTTTGAGGAATCCTTTTGCCAATTTAAGCCTGTAATCGACATCCTCACGAGAGTTCATGGAAGCCTTCCCAAGTCAATTCCCAATCTTTGATCGGGAATTTTTCAAATCGCCAGTATCCTTCCTTCCCTATCC
>JBATYS010000629.1:0-4916 GCA_049674205.1 Candidatus Aminicenantaceae bacterium | reverse complement strand
CCCATAATTTTACCCAAAATAAAAAATATTTTGGGGGATGTTTTCGCAAATAAAATAAAGGATTTCTCTATCGACATGGTGCAAGCATGAAGAAAATTAAAAGTGATCCTGCCTTGCTAAATGAGGTTCGAAAGTATGGCCATTTTGATACCAACGCATGTTATCAATGTGGAAGTTGCACAGTAGTCTGTGACTTGGCAAAAAACTCGGTATCATTTCCACGGAGGATGCTCCAATCGGTTCTTTTTGGCCTCAAGGACCTGGTGAGAGGCGGTTTGGAGCCGTGGATATGTTATTACTGCGGCGACTGTTCCACGACCTGCCCAAGAGAAACAGAGCCGGGTGAGGCAATGATGACACTCCGGCGCTATCTCACGGCGCAGTATGACTGGACTGGCCTCTCTGCCAGGATGTACAAATCAAAGGTATGGGAATTTGGGGCGTTCTTTGCAGTCGCTGTTTTTATGTCTCTGCTGATATGGTACTTTCATGGTCCCCTTGTAACACAACGAGTAGAACTCAACACATTTGCTCCCGCCCACATGGTACACACGTTCGACCTCCTATTATTTGTTGTTCTTTTTTTCTTTTTGTTCACAAATTCATTCCGCATGTATTGGTTTAACATGCATCAGGGCAAAAGCGCAAACATCTTCGATGTCCTCAAAGGATTTAAAGAGGATGGTTTTGGAGTTATCGAGCACCAAGGCGAAAAGGTCAAGATTCCCCTCTCCGTATATCTTGCAGAAGTAAAGACGATGATTGTACATTTTGCCACCCAAAAGCTATTTCTTAGTTGCAAGGAGAATTCTGGCCGATGGTTCAAACACCTGTTACTCGTTTCAGGATATTTGCTCATGCTTCTGCTGGTTGTCGTCTTTCTGATTTGGTTTCAAACGGACAATATCTATCCCATTACCCATCCTCAACGATGGCTGGGGTATTACGCGACGATCGTGCTCCTTTACTGCACGATAGAGATCATAATCGGCCGTTTTAAAAAACGTGAGCAGCTCCACAAGTTCTCTGATTTCAGTGACTGGATGTTCCCGATACTTCTACTCCTGACTACGGTGACCGGGATATTGGTCCATATTTTCAGGTATATGGGATTGCCGCTGGCCACTTACTACATGTATGCCATTCATTTGGTTGTAGCTGTGGCGATGCTGGCTATCGAGGTGCCATTCGGCAAGTGGGCACACTTGATGTACCGTCCACTGGCAGTATACCTACAAGCAGTCAAAGAGAGGGCTGTGAAACAGGAGGTGCCTGCAGAGGCAGTATTGGACAATGTTTAATATCAAAATGGAAAATGAAAAAGTCGGTGCCGCCTTAGTGCTTGGCGGTGGAATAGGGGGCATGCAAGCAGCTCTCGATCTCGCAGAGTCTGGTATAAAGGTTTATCTGGTTGACCATAAACCATCCATCGGGGGGGTGATGGCTCAACTGGACAAAACTTTCCCTACAAATGATTGTGCGATGTGTACCATGGCGCCGAGGTTGGTTGAAATTGGCAGACATAAAGATATAGAGGTGATCACATTCGCCGATATTGAAAAAATCAGGGGGAATGCTGGAAATTTTGAGGTCGATATCATAAAGAGACCCCGGTATGTCGATGAAGAAAAGTGTACAGGCTGCGGCACCTGTGTGACGAATTGTCCAGTCCAGAACATCATCTACATCACGCCAGAGAAGGAGGTCATTGATATTTCCTTAAAGGATATAGAAATAATGGACAATATCATCAAAGATTTTGAGATCTCGGAAAAATCTTTAGTCCCGATCCTTCAGAAAGCCAATAACACCTTTAATCATCTGCCGCAACCGGTCCTGAAGTACATTGCCGATCAGTTAAATATGCCTTTGAGTTTGGTGTGTAGGATCGCCACTTTTTACAATGCTTTTAGCCTGGAGCCGAGAGGTAAAAACATCATCACAATCTGTCTTGGAACGGCCTGCCATGTTAAGGGTGCTGAAAGGATAACTGCAACTCTTGAAAGCGAACTCGGGATAAAAAGAGGCACGACAACACAAGATATGCTTTTTACACTCGAAGCCGTCCGCTGCATCGGATGCTGCGGATTGGCTCCTGTATTAAAGGTTGGTGAAGAGATCCATGGTCAGATGTCCAAAGGTAGAGTGCCAGAATTGCTGAATTTTTATCAAAGTGATCAGGGCTAATCACTAACTGTGGAGAAAGAAAAGGAGAGCGAGTATTAAAATCTAATCCTTATTAATGGATAAAAACGATGCCAAAATTAATGATTGATGATTTGGAAAAAATCAGCCAAAGAGTGAGGAAAACTGTGCTTCTGCGTGAGGGGGCAGGAAGGGCGAAAATTACGGTTCACATGGGAACTTGTGGAATAGCTGCCGGGGCCAGAAAGATCATGAACGCGCTGATGGATGAAATCGAGAAGAGGAACATTGATGATGTCATTTTGACAAATTCAGGCTGTGCGGGATTGTGCAGCAGAGAACCCATGGCTACGGTCGAATTAAAAGACGAAGCGCCTGTCAAATATGTGGATCTGAACCCTGAAAAAATTCGCAAAATATTTTCCGAACATGTCCTGAACGGAAAAATCGTTGAAGAATATGCCTTAGCAAAGGGAAGCGAGAGGATGTCCTGACGACGGGCCGTGAAGACGAATTGGCAATAAATTGGCTCTGAAATATTTTAAGATGTTATTAAACCTGGATTATTCACGAGTCGAGGTTGCCGTAGATGCGAGGCGCAAAGGATGCAGCTGTAGTAATCTACCGCAAATCCTTTGCAACGAAGCATATACGGTGAGATCGGCTCGCCTGAAAGGTAAAAAATGTCGATTATGAATAGAAAGCACATTGATTACGGAAATATCAAGGTGATTTACTGGAAGAATAATGTAAATGATTGAAATTGCTTTTGTTGAACAAAGTATCGAAATTTTTTATGAATAGTTCAGGTAAATAGAGGGTAAGAAGAAGATGGACGAACATATTACAGATAAGTACAGATTACATCTCATGATATGTGCAGGGACAGCCTGTGTTTCTAACAAGTCTTTTAGAGTAAAAGAAGTATTAGAAGAGGAACTGAAAAAGAAAGAACTACAGGAAGAAGTTCGTGTTGTTATGACAGGCTGCAATGGATTTTGTGCGGTTGGCCCTGTGATGGTCGTGATGCCGGATGGAATTTTTTATCACAGCATAACAGAGGATGTCATTCCCCATCTGGTTGAGGAGCACTTTTTAAAGGGCCGGCCCGTGCAAAAACTTATGTTCACTCCAGAAAAAGAAGAAATTGTCATTCCGAAGATGATGGATATAGGCTTTTTCGCTCGCCAGACACTCATCGCTCTTCGGAACAGAGGGATGATCGACCCGGAAGTTATCGACGAGTATATCGCACGAGACGGGTATAAAGCATTAGCTAAAGCTCTCTCTGAAATGACACCCGAAGATATCGTGAATGAGATCAAAAATTCAGGACTGCGGGGTCGAGGCGGGGGAGGATTCCCGACCGGGTTGAAATGGGAGCTGTGCAGGAAGCAACCGGGCGATGTCAAATACATCGTCTGTAATGCCGATGAAGGGGACCCCGGTGCTTATATGGACCGGAGTATCGTCGAAGCCGACCCCCATTCTGTCTTGGAGGGCATGTTGATCGGTGCAAGAGCCATGGGGGCCACTGAAGGATATGTCTATATCAGAGCGGAATATCCGCTCGCAATGGAACGGTTGAAAATTGCGATCGGCCAGGCTAAAGAATACGGGCTTATAGGCGAAAATATATTCGGTACGGATTTTAGTTTTGACATTCATATTAAACAGGGAGCCGGTGCTTTTGTCTGCGGAGAAGAGACGTCGCTGATCGCTTCCATAGAAGGCCGTCCGCCTGAACCAAGACAAAGGCCGCCATATCCGGTGGAGTCGGGCTTGTGGGGAAAACCGACAAATATTAATAATGTTGAAACTTGGGCAACCGTCCCTCCCATAATCAACAGAGGTGCTGCATGGTTCTCCAGCATAGGCACAGAGCTCAGCAAAGGAACAAAGGTTTTTTCTCTCGTTGGGAAGATCAACAATACGGGTTTGGTCGAAGTCCCCATGGGGATTACTCTCAAAGAGATCATTTATGACATCGGAGGGGGGATCCCGAAGAACAAAAAATTTAAAGCCATCCAGACAGGCGGGCCTTCGGGAGGGTGCATCCCTGCCAGTTTGATGAATCTCCCCATCGATTATGAAAAGCTGACGGAAGCCGGATCGATCATGGGTTCGGGTGGATTGATCGTCATGGACGAGGATACATGTGTCGTGGATGTCGCCAAGTATTTTATCGAGTTCACGAATGATGAATCTTGCGGCAAATGCGTTTCCTGTCGAGAGGGCTCGGCCGTTCTTCTCGAAGTCCTTCAAAAAATATGCAGAGGAGAGGGTGAAGACAGCGACCTTGAGATCCTCGAAGACTTCAGCAATGCGATAAAAGATGCGTCCATGTGTGGGTTAGGCCAGACGCTGCCTAATCCTGTATTGAGCACTCTAAAATATTTCAGGGACGAATACATCGAGCATATCAAGTACAAGAGGTGTTCGGCGTTGGTGTGCAAGGGGATCATTTCATCTGCCTGTCAGCACACATGCCCCATCTCTCAGGACGTCCCCAGCTATATAGGGCTTATCGCACAAGGGAAATTTGAAGAGGCGGCTAAGATCGTCCTCAAAGAGAATCCGCTTCCTCTTGTCTGCGGCCGTGTGTGTGACACTCCCTGTGAGGCAAAGTGTGTCGCGGGGGAATGGGACGACCCGATAGCCATCAGAGCCCTCAAGCGTTTTCTGGCCGATTATGATATGAAACATGGTGTAGAGCCCGATCAGAAACCAAAACCGGAGAGAGAGGAGAGTGTGGCTATCATCGGCTCCGG
>JBATYS010000628.1:0-4222 GCA_049674205.1 Candidatus Aminicenantaceae bacterium | reverse complement strand
TCAGGATCTGCCTGGGCGTGTTCTGGATATGATCCTCGCCGCGGATGACATGTGTGATGGCCATCAAAAAGTCATCCACAACTACGGCATAATTATAGGCAGGAATACCGTTGGAGCGTACGAGGATGGGATCTCCGATCAGGCTCAGATCGAATTGGAGAGTTCCTCTCACAAGATCGTGAAAGCTGATAATCCCCTCATCGGGAGTACGAAGCCTGATCGCGGCCTTCTCACCGGAAGCGATCCGTTCGGTGGATTCCTCCTTAGGAATTCCACAGCACTTTCCGTTGTATACCGGAGTCTGTCCCGAATCGAGTGCCTTTTTTCTTTCTTTCTCAAGCTCGTTGTGGGAACAAAAGCAATGGTAAGCTTTCTCTTCTTTCAGTAATTTCTCTGCCTGTTCCATGTAAAAGTCCAAACGCTGGGATTGACGGTAGGGGCCGTATTCGCCGCCCACATCAGGGCCCTCATCCCAATCCAATCCCAGCCAGCGCAAATCTTCCATCAATTTCCGGTCGTATTCGGCAGTTGACCTCTCCACATCCGTGTCTTCGATCCTGAGGATGAAAACGCCATCCTGCTGGCGGGCAAAAAGCCAGTTGAACAGAGCTGTCCTGGCATTTCCCACATGGAGATACCCCGTTGGGCTGGGTGCAAAGCGCACTCTCTTTGTTTTCATCACGACTCATAGTAATATTGAACTCCCTCTGAGTCAAGTCTCATAAGGCGCCTCCACATCTCGAGTGGAAACTGAGAGTCAATCATGATATTCTGTTAAAGGACAGCTGGGCGAAAAGAGAAATTGATAAAAAAAGCACTCACAGCAGCAATCGTTATCGTTTCGGTCTTCTTTCTCTGGCTCTACGGTTACCAGGAGCAGGAACAAGAGATCCCGCTCCCCGAGAAACATGAAGTTGCTGTCCGGCTGGTTCTTTTGGACGTGATCGTGACCAAAAGTGGGGAATTCGTCAAGGACCTGACAAAAGATGACTTCGAACTCTTCGAAGACGGGAAAAAAGTGGCCATAAACTCGTTCGAGCTCATCAGTTTTGAGGAAAGGACGCTAAATGTTTTAAAAGAAGAAGAGGAGGAGCAGGAAAGAGTCCCGTCCCGCCCAAAAAAGAAACTGGTCGTTATCTTTGACGGCATCAATTCCTGGCAAAAAGAGATCCAAGACCAACAGGTCGATATCGTTGGCGAGCTGAACTCACTGATACAGCTGGGACACGAAGTCATGGTCTGTCAATTGAGCCCTATAAAAGGGTTTGAGATCCTCCAACCCTTCACGACAGATGATGAGCTCATCACGGCTTCTGTGGAATTGGCCTCCGGAAAAATATGGAACCTGGGAACCGATATGGAGGACATCCCCCAACACGACGCGACCTACTCAGGCGCTGATTCACGCCTCTACGAAACGATGATGCGGATGGACTATCTGTACAAGGAATTAAACAAATTCGAAAAGACGATCGGGGGGATCCTTGTTGCCGTGAACATGATCATGGACCTTCCGGGACGAAAAAATCTGCTCCTCATAAGCGGGGGTATTCCAGACATTGCTCCACAGGATACTCTCCCAAATTTTGGGGATACATCAGATATATCAAGAAGAGACAGGTTTCTTGGCGTGCAGCGGAATTACTCCGGCCGTAATTTCAATCTTCCCGTTAATGAGAACGTCAAAGTGTTCGACCCCTTCAACATCTTGGGTGACAAAGTCTTTAAGAATTCTGAAGAAGTCATCCGGGAATTGATCCGCTTCGCCAATGCCCATAACATTTCCATCTATTCACTGAGCTCTGACTCCTTTGTGAAACACCTATACTCTGGGGCGTCTGCGGAACATTACCAACAATACCAGCAGGCTAACCTGGAAAAAACAAGCCGGGACAGGGTCAACAGAACCCAAAATTTGCGCTGGATCTCAGAGGATACCGGGGCTGACTCACTGAGAGGAGCGGCAAAATTCGACACCTTCCGCCAGGTCATGCGTACAGACCTCAACTATTACTACCAGATAAGTTTCTATCCTCAGAGAAGCGAACCGGACGACAATCACCACAAGCTAAAGATCAACATGAAACGCGAGAGTGTGGATGTGCGTTACAGGAAGGGGTACACCGACTATTCGCAGGAAGAAAAGAATAAGATGCAGTTGGTTACCGCTTTTTACATGCCCTCCCTGTTCAAAGAACTCCCTGTTTATGCAGAATTTATTCCCTTCGTATCCACTTCGGGAAAATATGAACCCTGGATGAGTGTCGCACTCCCCTCAAAGGAACTTTTTTTCGACAGATACACGGAGCTCGGACCAAAAAAATTTAACCTGCATGTATGGATATATGATCAAGTCAGCGGAGAGAAAGGGTTTGGGGGACAGGTCGACCTGCCGCTGAATATCGATACCAATTTTTTGAAATACGTGAAAACAACCGACGCTTTGAGATTCAACTTCAAGGGGCCGGAAACTTCATTCAAGCCCAAAGAGTATAGATCTGTGTTTGCCCTCGTCGATCCTCTCACCAATGAAATCGGGACGAGCGAATCGTCCTTTTTGCTTCCTGATTTTGAAAACAAAGACGAAGGAGCTATTATAAACTGTGTATTGGGGGACATAACCGGATCTCTCCAGAAAGGCCCGACATCTTTCAAACTCTCTAGAAAAGATGGCAGTCTCGAATTCGGGCAAGCGAAGTTTTTCCCAAAGATCACGAATTCTTTTAAGCAATGGGGAGGGATTCACTTGTTTTTACAGGCCTTTTTCCCCGACGGGAAAAAAGACTTCCCGGGAGATTTTTTCTTGATAGGGGAGGACCAAAAAGTAAATCCTCTCTCTGGCGAGTTGATCGTCACATCCTGGAACGATAAAACAAGGATCTGGAGCGGGATCTTTTTTATCGATATCAGCGCTGGGTCGACCGGTCGGAACAACTTGTATGTGGAGATCCCGGGAAGAGAGGAAGGGGCCTTCAAGAGTATAGGTGTGAGCCTTACCATTCTTCGCTAACATCACGGCCAGGGATATTCTATCCCAGAAGCTCGAGCAGCTCAGCCAGAACCATGGCTGTGGCGCCCCAGATCTTGTTCCCCTTAAAAAGATAAAAAGGGACTGCTACGGGGATTCCCTTGATCGTCCAGATCTCTTCGTGGACATTTATCGGGTCCCGAAGATGCGCCAGAGGCACTTCGATCACCTCATCCACCTCCTTCGGCGAATGGACAAATTCGGGCCGCTGGAGGAGAGTGGCAACGACCGGATGGATGCAGGTGTTACTCGGAGGGATGTACAGGGGAGTCAGCATCCCTAGCAGCCTGGGGGAGTCAGCCTGGATTCCCAGTTCCTCTTTGGTCTCTCTCAAAGCCGTTTGGATGAGGTCTTCCCCGGATTCTTGTCTCCCCCCCGGAAAGGAAATCTGGGCTTGATGGTGGCGCATCTGTTCCGTCCGTCTTGTGAGAACGAGATGTAAATTGTCGTTCCACGGATAAAGGAGAACGAGGACTCCGGCTCTTGTGCACGAAACATCCACTTCGTCGTACCTTAAATGTCCAGGCCTGGGACGAGGGGTCATTTTTAGCTGGGCATTCAAACCCGGTTTATCCCCCCCAAGCCTTTTCTCTAGCACTTGGAAGAGAGCATCAGTCCCAGTCTCACTCAACCAATGTCTCCTCTGATTCTATCTCTAAAGGTCCTCATAATCGTGACGAGCCAGCACAAATATCCCACTCCCAACGCATAAGGCCAATATCAGCCTGGATTATTCACGGACCGAGGTCGCAGTATCGGCGAGGAAGTGGCCCACGAAGCTGTAGTGAACTACTGCTAGAGGGCTACAACGAGGCCGATGCTGTGAGATAGGTTCGCCCGAAGGGAAAAAAATGTCGACATAAAAAAATTCGCACAGAAAATATTGCGCCTAAATGAATATGCCGAAAACCAATATAATATCCTGATATTGCGTCAGCTATAATAAGTATCGACATTTTTTATGAATAATTCAGGCTAGGGGATCTCAAGAAGAACAGTAGCCCAAGCGGCGATCGCTTCCCCGTGACCGACCGCATCGATCCCTTCATTGGTCTTTGCCTTGATTCCCAGGTCCTCTGGTCCGATCCGCAGGATGGCACACAAGACTTCCTTCATCTGGGGGATATACACAGCCAGGCGAGGTTCTTCTGCGATGACCAGAGAATCGATGTGAGCAATTTTGACATTGTCCAG
>JBATYS010000627.1:0-6444 GCA_049674205.1 Candidatus Aminicenantaceae bacterium | reverse complement strand
CATCTGGAAAGGACTCAAAGGAATTTTGCATGATCTGTATTCTGGAGAGAGATAGGCTTTCCACACCTTCATGAACTAAGGAACAGGCGAGCATACAACTGGCACATCCCTGACATTTCTTTATATCCACCAAGAGATACCCGTCTGAGGGTGGGATCTCATCTGCCGCAGACAGATTCCATCTAGTTCCAGCCACCAAAACGATAGTTCCAGTGGCTTTTATGAAATCTCGACGAGTAATTTTAGTATTTTTATTCTTTTGACTATTCATTGAACGACCTTTCATTGTTTGAGTTTCAAAGCCGGGGATTGGTTATTTTGAAGGTTGAGCGGCAGAATCACGGTGAATTTGCTGCCTTTACCGGGTTGGGACTGAACCAGGATCTCTCCATTGTGTCGGGAAACGACCTGGTAGCTGATTGCTAAGCCAAGACCCAGCTTTACTCTTG
The DNA here is from genome assembly GCA_049674205.1 of Candidatus Aminicenantaceae bacterium. Taxonomy (GTDB): domain Bacteria; phylum Acidobacteriota; class Aminicenantia; order Aminicenantales; family Aminicenantaceae; genus WTAW01. The sequence continues at coordinate 5,995 of JBATYS010000627.1, read as the reverse complement.
ATTGGCTCCTGGTAAAGTTCAACTCGAAAAGGTCCTTGAGTTTTTCGGGGGCAATCCCGCGCCCTGTGTCCTTGATCTCGACAAAGATGAGTGAATCGGAAGCCCAGGTCCGGATAGTGATGGTTCCCTCACCCTCGATCGCCTGCACGGCGTTGCGGATCAGGTTGAGAAAGACCTGATTCAACTCACCTGGATAGCATTTGATTTCGGGTAGAACCTCGAACTCCTTCACGACGTGGATCCGGTCCTCCATTTCTTGGTGAAGCACGCTCAAGGTGCTCTCGATACCACGATTGACATCGCATTCCTGCAGCGTTAATGAATCCATCCTGGCAAACTGCTTTAATCTGGTAATGATCGTACTGAGGCGCTCGCGGGCATCACTTGAGTTCAATAAATTATCACGCAGAATAGAGACCGCTCGCTGCATCTCTTGATCATCTTTGAATTCCTGCATGGAACTATATCCATCCAGTCCGTCCAGGATCTTATTTAATCCGCGTGTTGATACATCGGTTGAACTGTTCAGGACCCCCATGGGCGAGTTGAACTCGTGAATGATACCGGCGACGAGATCCCCCAGGGAGGCCATCTTTGCGGATTGGATCAGCTGAGCTTGGGTTTCCTGCAATTCCTCGGTTCTCTCAGCCACCTGCCTTTCGAGTTTCTGTTGCAACCTCTTCATGGTCGTGATGCGTATTTTGTACCCCAAAAGGATTGAACCTATGAGTAAGAACCCAAAAAATAATTGAAATCCCAGCCTTCTCCAGAAGGGTGGTACAACAGTTATGTGAAGGACTGTCCCTGACTCGTTCCAGACTCCGTTGTCATTGGCCCCTTTCACTCGCAAGACGTACTTCCCGTGGGGAAGATTTGTGTAGGCGGCGAATCGCCTGTCCTGCGGATAATTCCACTCGGTCTCAAACCCTTCGAGTTTATAGGCATATTGATTTTTTTCAGGAGCGGAAAAATCGAGCGCGGCGAACTCAAAGCCAATGCTGTTTTCGCGATGACCGAGCTTGATGGCTTCACTATAGGCGATGGTCTGTTCCAGCGGCCATCTGTGGTCTTCCTGGATACCTACAGATACATTAAATAACTGAAAGTCGGTTATGACCACCGGGGGGATGTGCGGGTTATCGATGATCTTTTCCGGGTAAAAGGCATTGAAACCCTGGTTGCCGCCGAAGAACATCTCACCCTTCGGGCTTTTGTAATAGGCCCCGATGGCAAATTCTTCACTTTGAAGACCGTCTTTTGGATCGTAGGATTTGAAGATTTCTGTACGGGGATCGAACTTGGCCACGCCTTTATTGGTGCTCAGCCATAAATTACCCTGTGCATCCTCCAGTATCCCGTAAACAACTTCGTTGGGAAGGCCATCTTCCTCGTGATAGTGAGCAAAGTTTTTTTTGTCTCGATCGAATTTGTTCAATCCACTATGTGTGCCTACCCATAAAACACCGGAACCATCTTCATGGATTGCCAGAACGGAATTGTCGCTTAAGCTGGTGTCATCGTCCAGATTTGCCCGATATGCAGTGAAGCTGCAGTGCTCTGGATGAAAGCGGTTCAGGCCGTTCCTGGTTGCCACGTACAGAACCTCATGACTGTCTTCATAAAGGGCTTGCACCGTATCGTTGCTCAAACTCTGTGGGTTCTCGGGATCGTGTGCGTAACTGATAAAAGTCTCGGCCTGCGGATCGAACCGGCTCAGCCCGCTGTCGAATGTCCCGATCCAGAGGAACCCGGCGTGGTCTTCGAGAATACAGCGGATTCTGTCGGAACTTAACGAGGAAGGATCCTCCGGCTTGTGCCTGAAGTGTTTAAATCCGACGATTTTCCGCTGGGGGGATGGTGAGAATAAAGTTTTCTCCAGTCCGCCTCCATTGGTCCCAATCCAGACAGATCCTGACCGGTCTTCTCTGATCGCATAGACTCGGTTGCTGCTAAGACTACTGGGATCGCTCGCTTGGGGAAGGTAATAGGAGTATTCTCTCTTTTTCCGATCAAACACGTTGAGCCCCCCGCCATTTGTGCCGATCCAGATCTTGCCGCTATCATCCTCATAGAAGGCCTTAACCTCGTTGTGATTGATCCGAGCCGGGAAGATGTTGTCTTTGTGAAAGTGAACGAATTTTGTTTTACTATAATCGAATTTATTTAGCCAACCCATATAGGTCCCGATCCAGACGATCCCTCCTCGGTCCTGAAATATCGAGCGGATCTGATTGGTGCTGATGCTGTAGGGATTTTGAGCGTCAAATCGGTTGCAGACAAAAGCTCCGATCTCACGATCATAGCGGTTGAGACCATTGGTCGTCCCAATCCATAGATCTCCGGCCTGGTCAACAAGCAGGGCACGAATGGATTCGCCGCACAGAGCATAATCTTCCCCAAATACCGAAGCAGGAGGGATGAACGCATCGGCACTGGGATCGAAAGCGTGCAATCCCGCGTTGGTCGCGATCCACAGAAGCCCGTTTTGATCCTGTACCATAGAGCGCACACGATTACGGTCTTGTTCTAGAGTGTCGCCAGGATTAGGGTAATAGCGGACAAATGAATTGGTCTCACGATTTAACCTGTTAAGACCGTGGAAAGTCCCGATCCACAACGTTCCTTCAGAATCCACAAAAAGATATCGAATCCTGCTGTCGCTCAAGCTGGTTTTATCGGTGGCGGAGGTGTAGAACTGCTCAAATTCCCCTGTCTTTTGGTTAAGGCGATTTAGCCCGTTATTTGTCCCTACCCAGATATCTCCATTAAGATCCTCACATAAAGCCCGAACCGAGTTGTGACTCAGGCTGTTGGCTTGACCGGTTTCATTGAGATAGCGCTGGAAGCGCTCTTTTTTTGGATCTAAGCTGTTTAGGCCCATCTCGGTGCCGATCCAAAGAACCCCATCTCGGTCCTCCCATAAGCACCATATCATGTTGTGACTCAGGGAGTTGTTGTCATGTGGCTGTCTCTTATAGATCTTGAACGAGTACCCATCGTAGCGATTTAAGCCATCGTCAGAGCCTAACCACAGGAATCCTATCTGGTCCTGGAGGATGGACCGAACCGTGCTCACTGAAAGACCGGACTCGGCCGTAATGCGCTCGAATTTCGATCCTCCCATTTGGGCGGTTAGAAGAGCGGGACTCAGAGAGAGGAAAAGGAAGAGTAGTGTTATTAAAAGCAGCTTTTGAATAGAGGTCATCGAGATTAAGTCTGGTTGTAAGTATTTTCTGTCTATCTCAGCCATATCCTTCCAGTCAAACATTACGTAGATATACCATACTCATATTTGTAAGTCCAACATCAGAATGGAGGTACAAAAGGAGTTTTTTGCATGCTGCCCGGTCCTAATTTGGGCACAGTTTTGGGCACACTTCACATTTTGGAAAGAGACCAAATTTCGCAAGTTGTTGAAAAGAAAGTGGTGGGCGATACAGGATTTGAACCTCCCACTTCTACCGTGTGTAAAAGGCACAAAAAGAGGAGAATGCGAAGAAAATAAGGGATTTCCCCAGTAGACTGTCTAGAATCAGACGTTTGGATTATTGAAGCTTTTCGATATTTTTATGGATTTTTCGATATTCTTGACAAATTTAGGTCACACTTTGGTCACAGTTTCAGAATAGATAAAAAAAAATGTGGTGGACTCAAAATCCAATTCGCATCGCGATGAGTGTGGGGGTCGACTCCTTCCTACAGAACCGGCTTCTCCATAGCCTTCCATTAATTCGTAGAATTATCTGTCTTAAATCTGGCAACATATTTTCTCTACTGAAAATTTTTTTGTAAACTCACTTGGGATTGTTTGGTTTAGGTATTACGTATCATAAATTCACAAAAAAAAGTCGATAATCAAAGATTTGACTTAAATCAAATATTTTATTATTTAAAAATGCTAAAATAAATACGAGTGTCAGATAATGCTTTTGGAGGCAATTATATGAAAAAGATAAAAAAAGACGTCTTCTGGATTGGAAAAGTGGACTGGGAGATAAGAAAGTTCCATGGCGATGAATATTCGACTCATAGAGGTACAACTTACAACTCTTACCTCGTGAAAGACAAAAAAACGGCCTTAATTGACACGGTCTGGAGTCCATTTAGTGCCGAGTTCGTTAGGAATTTGGACAATCAAATTTCTCTAAAGAATATTGATTATATTGTTGCCCAGCATGCCGAGATCGATCACAGTGGGGGACTTGCTGAATTGATGGAACATATTCCAGATACCCCAGTTTACTGCACGAATAACGGTATGAAATCTTTTAAGGGTCATTTCCATAAAAATTGGAATTTTGTGCCGGTAAAAACGGGAGATAAACTCAATCTGGGAAAGAAAGAGCTAATATTCATAGAGGCTCCCATGCTTCACTGGCCGGACAGCATGTTCAGCTACCTTACGGAAGAAAACATACTCTTCAGCAACGACGCTTTTGGCCAGCATTTAGCCAGCGAAATGTTGTTCAACGATTCGGTAGATCAAGCCGAGCTGGTCCAGGAATGCATAAAATACTACGCCAACATCCTGACTCCATTCAGCGGGCTCGTTGAGAAAAAAATAGAAGAATTCAAAAGTCTTAATGTCCCGTTAGACATGATCTGTCCCAGTCATGGGGTAATATGGAGGGACAATCCATTGCAGATCGTCGGCAAGTATCTTGATTGGTCCAAAAACTACCGAGAAAACCAGATTACGATCGTCTATGACACAATGTGGAATGGAACGAGGAACATGGCGGAAGCAATTGCGAAAGGTGTAAGATCGGTCGACGATGAAGTAGTGGTTAAGTTGTTTAACATTTCACACACAGACAAAAATGACGTTGTGACTGAAGTCTTCAAATCAAAAACATTATTAGTGGGATCACCCACCATAAACAAGGGAATCTTGTCGGCTGTAGCCGGATTCATGGAGCAGATAAGGGGATTGAATTTCAAGGATAAAAGGGCCGCGGCGTTTGGAACTTATGGCTGGAGCGGAGAATCCGTTGATATGATCAATCAGGGACTTGAAAATGCAGGATTCGAGCTACTAGAAAGTGGATTAAAATCAACTTGGAATCCAGACGAGAAATCTTTGAAAGAATGTGTTGATTTCGGAAAAGAAATCGCTGAAAAGTCCAAATATTCTCAACACCAATAATCAACATATTACCTGAATTAAGGAGGATGAGCGAGAGACCTTCTGAGGATTTGAAGAAAGAACTCGTAGCAATATAATTAATGTTGTGGATTCTAGAGTAGGTTTAGGAATAGCAAATCAGTGACTTGTCTCCCGAGATTATGCAAGTTGTTGAAAACAAAAATGGTGGGCGATACAGGATTTGAACCCGTGACTTCTACCGTGTGTAAAAGGCACAAAAAGAGAAAACGAGCAAAAAAATAGGGGGTTTCCCCAGTAGTGTGTCAAGAATCAGGCGTTTGGGATTTCTAAGCTTTTTGATATTATTATGGATTTTTCTGGATTCTTGACAAATTTTAATCACACTTTGGACACAGTTTTGGGATTAAAAATTTGAGATTCCATGGTTTTAGAAAGGATATCAAAATAAGAAAAAAGCACTGGACTCATAATCCCGAGGTCGCGAGTTCAAATCCAGCCCCTGCTACCGCTTAATTTATCAATAACTTACGCAAATTTCCACCCCAAAAGGGTCCCTAACCTGTTCTTTAGCCCCCATATAGGAGGCATTTATGATTACATTAAATTGATTCTCAACTCGCTTGCCAACGAATACAGCGTGATTATTTTTTAGCTATGTTCTTCTAAGCATCGAAGCATAGCACGAACACTCCCTGTAGCCATGGCAATGCTAGTATCAGCTGCGCCGTAATAAAGGTTGAGGGTATCGCCGTCGGCTCCGAGGGTATTGCCACACGGAAAGACAACGTTATCCACATCCCCGCGTTGCTCGTAGGGTTCTTCAGGGCCAAAGACCCACTCGTCGCCGCGTTTCAGGCAACGCTCTGGCGCGTCCAAATCAAACAGAGC
>JBATYS010000626.1:0-2676 GCA_049674205.1 Candidatus Aminicenantaceae bacterium | reverse complement strand
GGTATTCACACAGCCGCCGATTCTATCTATATCGTGACTCCAAAAGTCATGGAGGATATGGCTCGGCTCTATTTTATGGCATCATACATGTACGCAAATAAATAGAGGAAGTTGTCATGATCGTTCTGATTATTCTCGGTGTTATCTGTCTCATCATCGGGATTATAGGTTGTGTCATTCCTGGTATAGCAGGACCTCCTTTCAGTTTTCTCGCATTGATGCTTCTCTCCATCGCCAAGAGATGGGAACCCTTCAGTGTGCAGTTCCTCATAGTGATGGCTGTGATCACGGTTGTTGTTACCACTCTGGATTATGTCGTGCCAGCTGCGGGAGCGAAGAAGTTCGGCACCTCTAAGGCGGGTTTTTGGGGAGCGGTTCTTGGATTGTTCGGAGGGCTCATTTTGTTCCCTCCTTTCGGAATGATTTTTGGTGCATTTCTCGGCGCTATCATCGGAGAGCTGACTGTGGGAAAGGAAGGGAGTCAAGCCTTAAAAGCCGGATGGGGTGTGTTTATAGGTGTTATGTTTGGAATGCTCCTGAAATTGATTGCGTCGGGAATAATGACTTTTTATTTTATCAAAGCACTCTTTTAGAAAACGCGACTAGCAAATCGCGAATTCAAATGTTGGGGCAATTCCCTCAACGGACCGTTTGGGAAACGGTCCCTACATCTTTTTCGGGAACTTTACTTTTTCTTTATATAGATACTCCCCCCGGATGTGTGAAGGTACAATTCCGGCCCCCCACCATTGATCTGAGCCTTCAGCTCTCTCTTGCTGACTTTGCCTTGAATGGTTACAGGAAATTCCGTATGAATGCTTCCGCCACTCGTTCCTGCATCCACATTAAGGGCGACATTTTCAGCGAGATAAACGGTGATGCTCCCTCCTGAAGTTTTCAAACGGCAATCGGCCTTGGGTTGTTGAGAGATATATGCTTTAACAGAGCCACCAGATGTATCTGCTTGAATTGTGCCCATCACTTCATTCACGGTGATCCCGCCGCCCGAAGTGTGTGCATAAACCGTTCCATAAGCATTTTCGATTCGGATACTTCCACCTGATGTATTGACCTTTACATTGCCGTCGACCTTTCCGATAGAGATGCTCCCTCCTGATGTCTTGCCTGTAACAGGCCCTTTGATATTGTTCAAGCCCAAGCTTCCCCCCGAAGTTCTTATATCCACTGTGCCCTCGAGGTCATCGACAGAAATACTTCCACCGCTTGTTTTGAGGTCCACATTATAACTAAGAGGAACTGTGAGGATGAATTTGACATTCAATTTGTTCAGTTTTTTGTTCGAATCGGTTGTTTTGATCCCTTTGATGATCACATCATTACCGCTCTGATTGAAATCAAGACGTAAATAGTCGAAAATCTCTTTGGCTTCATTTTTGTCTGAGGTTTTTGCCTTTCGTACGACCTCAATATCCACACGTTTCCCTTCTGTGCCGCGCACTTCTATGGAGCCTCTAGCAGTGTCTATAGTCAATAGGCCGCCAGGCTCGACGGTGAATGACTTGTTGAGTGAATCTTCGATACTGCCGAAGGAGACCCCAGCCGCGATCAACACAAAAATCGCAATAAATAGTGGAGTCGATCTGGTCCTAAAAGATAAAATATTCATTATGTATGCCCTCCTGTGATTTGAATGTTTTTTTTCATAATTCATAAATTCAATCTATAAATATCGTCAAAATAACGGCATAAAAATATACTCTTATCATCTTCTAAGACGCAAGTTGGGAAGAAAAGGTTCATTTTTATTTTGAGGTCAAGAAGAAAAATTGGCTGTTTAAGGGGGATCTAAATATTGGGGGATTAGGAAGGGGAGTTTACTTGCCCATTCAGCGCAGCAAGCATACAATTTTTATAATATCATAAAATACATAGAAATACTAGGAATTATTTCAAAAATTCATGAAACTTTTGTTCATGTTAGCCAAGACATGGCCAGAATGTTGATTTTCGTGAAAATTAGGATTACAATATTAAACGGAATACATGGAATAATAAAAATGGATTGGGGGTCGCAAATGACAAAATCAAAACAGATACTTTCGGTTCTTTCAATCCTCTTTTTTCTATTTTGTTTGTGTGGTTCAGGTTTCGCTCAAGAGGATTACACGAGAGAGGAAAGAAGGCTTATGCAGAGTTATCAAGCGGCCGACAAAAGATACGAAAAGGGGAAAAAGGAATTCAACAAGGGAAATGTCGACAAAGCCGAGAAAGAATTCGATGAATCCCTGAAAATTATGCCCCAGCATGCCGATTCCTGTTTCATGCTAGCTCAGATCGCTTATAAAAAAGGAGACCTTGAACTCGCTCGATCTCGAATAGAGACAGCTGAGGAGAATTACAAATTTATCGTCAAGATGAAAATGAATATGGAGCAGGTGCGCATTCTCAAGATGCAGGAAGCGAGAGATGCGGGTACATACGACGAAAGAGGCACTCAGGGCATTGACCAACGACTGTCTAGGCCTGTCACGACTGTGGAGGAGATCCCGGCGGATTATCACTATGTCCATGGCAACATCCTGTTCAAGCTGAGAGAATTTCAGCAGGCCCATGATCTGTATGTGCAAGCGATCACAGCAGAGCCCAAGCACAAAGATGCCTACAATAACCTGATCAATATTTACCTTATGAGCAAACAATACCAGAAAGGGCTGG
>JBATYS010000625.1:0-3567 GCA_049674205.1 Candidatus Aminicenantaceae bacterium | reverse complement strand
AGCTGCTCTCCGACTCTTTCCACTTTGTACTCTTCGATTTCGCGGATCTTTTGTTCGAGTCTGCTTTCTCCCTCAGAAGTGCGCAATTGGATAGCGATTCCCGTTTGGTGGAAAAATGTTTTTTCATGACGGAACATGACCGTTTCACTTCCCACCTCTAAAGGATGATCCTTCCCAATTTTCACCAATCGGATAGGAGGTTCACTGGCAGCTCCCAGTGTAGCTTTGGCTTCTTCGGAGGCGTGGGGGCACTCACTGAGTTCGGCTTTCTTTTGAGCTAATTTCATGGCGAAAGCCATACATGTCGGGACTCCGCAATCACCGCAATTGGTTCTCGGTAGCAACTTAAAAATATCTAAACCGGATAAGGCCATTGTTAATCTCCTCCTCTGCCATCAAACATTTCCTCGACCTTCTTTTTCACTGCAGCAACAGCTAAAGGATGGTACATGATGAGTAGATCAGCTCCTGCTACGAGAAGGCTCATTGCTGTTGCGATCTCCCAGTACGCTCCCCGGAGCTCGACATTGCCCCAATCAGGATAATCCTGTTCAGGTGCACGGGTTTCCTTAACTCGAAAACTCTCATATCCGGGATTGATCATCATGGGAAAGGCCATCATTTTGTCTCCTGATAAAGCATCGATACGAATTCTCTCCATGATCGAATACGTGTATTCGATGCCATATCCCAGTGCCCCTGTCAGAGGATCCATGACAATTTTTTCCGGTGGAAAACTCATCTCCGTCAAAAGGATGTTCAATTGTTTGGCGAGATTGACATCGATTGGCGTCTGCGTTACAAGAGTGTGATTGTAAGCAATACATGCTGCGGCAATTGTTTTATAGTTCTCCTTTTCCACATAGCTGATGAGGCAGTTTTCGCCGGCGGTGACCTCACAGACTTTTTTCATGACTTCATTGTTTTTCTCATAATGGCTGTGGCCAGTGATGATTAGGGGAACACTCACACTTTCGAGCACCTGTTTGACGATTTCTGCTGCCTCGTCAGCGCTTTTATTTCCTTTCTCCGGGTGTGTGCCCTCAAGTCGCACGCTTATTAGTTCTGCTCCATACTCATCCACACATTTCTTCGCCATTTCTCCTGGCTTTTGGATGACATCGCCGTAGTAGTCCAAAAGCGACGAAGGATATTTTTCGGATTTTTTATCAAAAACTTCCATGGCGATGAGGGGACGATGGGGATGCTCACCTTCAAAAAAATGGAAGGGGAGGGCTGTACTTCCACCGATTGTCACCGTATGGGAGCGTGTTCCTCCTTGCTCAGGCGTGGCACCTATGGAAACTTCAATGATTTTGCCAGTGTTAACTTCCTTTGGAATTTCGAAATTCATGAGTACCTTCTTTCTGTGTTCATAATTTTAGTTTATCCATAAAATGAGAGACTGCCCGATAAGCGGGGAATTCTTCGCTGGCGCTGGAGACGGGAGTCCCATTACGGTCCATGGTCAGGAGAGCTGGGTCTTCGGGGATCGCTTCCAACAAAGTCAACCCAGCTTCCTCGATGGCACAACTAACCGCTTCAGACGGCTGATTTTGAACCCTGTTCAAAATTAAATACTTTTTTTTGACCCGAGTGTCCAATTCTTCGAGGATGTTGCTGATTTTGCCTGCAGCGTGAACTCCTCTGGGGGAGGGATCGGAAACGATCAACAGATAATCAATAGTCTGGGTTGTTCGCCGGCTGAGATGTTCCATACCTGCTTCGTTATCGATGACCACAAACTCGTAATTTTCTCCTAATGTTTGTAAAATCTCTCTAAGCAAATTATTGGCATAACAGTAACAACCAGGTCCTTCTGGCCGTCCCATAGCGATAAGATCAAAATCAGGCGATTCCACCAGACTGGATTGTATCTTGTATTCAAGAAACTGCTGTTTTGTCATTCCGCCTGGAATATTGTTCACCGATTTTCTCATTTCCTCCCTGATGGCGCCCACAGTATCTTTGATGGAAACTCCGAGTAAGTCATTCAGATTGACGTTTGAATCGGCGTCCACGGCAAGAATCGATCGGGTCCTGTTCTCTTTAATCCAGTGAATGATAAGTGCAGCGAGAGTGGTTTTCCCTGTCCCTCCTTTTCCAGAGATAGCTATAGTCTTCATTTATATTAACTCAGAATAGAGGAGGCATGGAAAGGGCTGCATGAGTATTTTTTGTGATATACTCTAAGACTTCCTCTTCGCTAGTCGCTACTGTCTCATCGGCGATCATTTCAAAAAAGTTTTCAATGCCCTCTTTGTTTCCGATCTCACGGATTATGGGTTCCAATTCCTCCTTTAAATTGCGATTCATCCAAACGATGCGTTTTGCTCCCCCCTCGGCGCTGATAAATTTATTGCTGGCGATATAGTGTTTGCTATGCCCGATAAAACCGGGTGTTTGTACCCCTCCCCCTACGGTTCCGGCCAGTGTCGAAAACTTCATTCCGCTGGGCGTCATACCAACGTAATCACGATAGACAATCATAATACCGTTTGTTGAAGGCAAGACACAAGAGATGCATTCGAAACAGCCGCAAGAGGTCATCGGATTATCGATCATGCTGTACGCATTAAAGCAATCCAGACTTTTGTGGGAATTGTTATAAACGAAGGTGTTTATGTCTTCCCACTGGCCTTTCACTTCATCTATGGCTCTGCCTTTTTTCACGGGTTGATTGGCTCCAGTGGGATTGATCTGGAAAGCAGCTTTTCCATCCAACCAGTTATACGCCCCGCACAAACCACTCCTTTCAGGTGTGATGATACAGATATGGTTGGGTGCAAAGGACTGACAGAGGGCACAAGAATAAAAAGTATCCACTGATTCGTCAGTCATATCGGCCAGACGTGCGTCTCTCTGATGAAACACTTTGCGGGGTATATCTATGAGCGCGAGGACATCTTTTTCTTGAGTGTAAACTTTGACCTGGACCTTGTCTACGATTTTGCCATACTCTCCATGCAGTTTGGCGTGGATGATCGATCCGAAATGAGCGAATGTAAAGCCTCTCTCCTTTGCTTCTTTACTGATCCGGACCCAGTTGATATCCCGCTGCCCCATGTGAAAAACACCGTTTGCACAGTTGATAAAGTCATGGATTTGGCGCTCGAGTATGGGCTCAAAGTCAGGCTGCATTTCTCGTCCGGCGACCTCAACCCAAATGGCTAATGGAATTTGGCTCCCCTCTTCGATATCATCAATTTCAGGGCCGATGACTTCTGTCTTTCCGTCTTCCACTTCATCTGTATTTTTTGTTGTCAGGAATTCAAAACCTGGACTGGATTGGCCGGCAAGTTCGACATACATGTCATCTTTACGAATACGCTCTCCCTGAAAAGCCGGTCCATAGGGGACTGGAATCGGCACTTTGGTAATCAAGATTTTTAATCCCCTGACTTCGATCGCCTTAGCTACAATCTTATCATGGGGAACAGGTGAAACAACATGTTCGTATGTACAGACACCCGAGGGCAAAATCTGATCGATATCCGTGTCGGCTATTGTGGGGAAGCCAAAATTAATGGCGCCTGCTGCTTGGGCATGCTTTTCATCATCTACTGG
>JBATYS010000624.1:0-1988 GCA_049674205.1 Candidatus Aminicenantaceae bacterium | reverse complement strand
TTTTTCCCTGGTAGAACCAGATGATCGTGGGCCTCACTTCTGTTTCATTTTCATACTTTTCGATCGAGTTGGCCTCTCCTAGGATAATATAAATGCGCCCCATTTCTGTTCTCCACCCAATAGTGGGTGAGTCCCGGCCGAACATTTTGTTAGCATAAGCGATCCTCTGGTAGTGTTCGGTTTTAAATTCGTTTTCAGGGGTGGAAGGGTTCGGGTCGCGGATCTTCCAGAATGCGTCGATGAAGATCTGTCTTTCCCTATCTGTTTCCAATTGAAGGAAGATATCTTTCTCTTTTGACGAGATGATGTAGACGACTTCCTCTTCGAGCCATTTTTTAAAAACGGGTGGGAGTTCTTCAGGTTTTATTTTGGTCTGGCTGCTCCAACAGAGATGAGGAATAGCAAATGCGAACAGGAGAAAAATCAGAAAAAATCTTCTCATGAGAACTCCACTTTAATTTTATCTAATCGAAGCCGAATCTTCAAGCTTACAATCTTTTTAATAGCAGTCTTTTCCCCATGAAAAAGAGAATTCTATAAAACGTAAATGGCAATGATCAGATTTATTCGGTCTCTACAGTAAAGTCTATTGACTTGGTGGCTGTCTTTCCGGAAAGGTTGCACTTGAGTTCGATGTTCAATGTATAATCACCCGGATCCAAATCCTTTTGCTCTTTCTTCTCTGATACCTGCTCCCCTTCCTGTGTTTGAATGATGACAGTCTTTTTGAGCGGGAGGGGTTGACTGATGATCGGAGCATCATATTTTGTTCCCGCAAATTTGATAATAGCCTCATCGTCTTTCATCACGGAGTAATTCGCTTCGATGTCGAACTGATTGGCCTCATTGGGCTGAGCGCCAAAAATAAAAAAGAAGATATCCAGGTTATCACCCTGATGGAAAACGCTATCGAGATTCGGAGTGATTTGAAGCACGGCATAAGTGAAGTAATCTTTATGGATCTCAGCCTTCATCTCCGCTGAAGACATTCTGTTCAGTTCTTTGGCAAAAAAGATGGGCGTTGTTTCTAGAGTGTCTGTGAATGCCGCGGGATCCGGGATGGTAAACTCGAGGTACTGTGTCCCGATCTTTTCCAGTTCGAGTGAAGTGATCGCCATGGAGAGCAGATACTTTCCTGAAGGTAGAGGATACCCCGTTGTGTAAATTCCTTCCTCATCGGGGTTGTAAGAGGATCCATCTGCTTGAAGCTGGACAGGAATATAGATCTCCTTAACAAGATCACCATCCAGTTGATTGAACAAAAGGAAGCAATGGGCCTTTGATTGTAGCTGCGGTGCTGCTGTTTCTTGAGCGGTCTGCCCCTCTGTTTTCTCGGGGGTTCCACCGACTGGCGCTAATGGGGCAAAGCCCAGGTCAGAATTTTTCACCTTGAAGAAGAAAATCGAGTGCATGTTTTCGCGGGCTGGCAGATAAAGGTGCTTAAACACGGTGAAGGGAATGTCCAATCGTGCTTCTCGATTGTCCATCCCTGCTTGAAGGACTTCCTTGACTTCTTTAGGAATATAGATAGCCTCACTCTGCTCCTTTTCCTGCTTCCCTTGTGCGACAAGACACGGAGTCAAAACAAAGCTCAAGATGAGTCCAGCAAACAGGATTGCGCATGTGTAAGTTTTAATTTTCATGATTCCTCCTTGAGAACAACCACACTGCTTTCTTTAACCATTGATTTGAATTCCGTCCTCGGGTGAAATTCAAATTTTGAAAAACATACTATAGCAGAACTCTGACTTTTTTTCTACTGCAAATCTGTTATTCTGGCGTGTGATTTTAGCGGATTCTCTGGTATTTATTGACCGCGTTTTGGTGCTCTAGAAAAGAACGGCTGAAGTGATGACTCCCATCGTTCCTGGAGACGAAATAAAGGTAATCCACCTCTGCTGGGAAGAGGGCCGCTTCGAGAGAGCCCTTCCCGGGATTGGCGATAGGACCTGGTGGAAGGCCTCCATAAAGATAAGTGTTGTAGGGTG
>JBATYS010000623.1:0-4429 GCA_049674205.1 Candidatus Aminicenantaceae bacterium | reverse complement strand
AGCGGTCCATCGGGATGTGGGAAGTCTACGCTCGTCCGGATGGTGATGCGTGAAGTGGAAGGCCTTGAGTTTTCCGTATCGCACACAACTCGGAAAAAGAGGGAGACAGAAAAAGAAGGAGAGGACTATTATTTCGTTTCTGAAGAAGAGTTCCAGGAATTGGTCGATGGGAATTTATTCATAGAGTACGCTGTTGTCCATGGGCATCATTATGGAACATCGAGGAGAGAGATCGATAGAAAGGCGATACAGCAAAGCCTTCTTTTGGATATCGATGTGCAAGGAGCTCAACAGGTCAAGGAAAAGCATAAAAAAGCGATATTCATCTTTATTCTTCCTCCGCGGTACCATGAACTCAAGAAAAGGCTTGAAAGCCGCGGACAGGATAGTCCCCGAACGATAAAAAATCGGCTCGAAATAGCCAAAAGGGAGATTCGCTCTTACCCGATGTTTGACTATATCATCATCAACGATAAGCTGGAGGATGCGGCAGAGGAGTTAAAATCCATTATTGTAAGCCAAAGATGCCTTCTCGATGTGCGGCAGAAGGAGATTGTTCCCATCCTTCAAAGTTTTTCCGAGGGAGGATGATCAAGATGGAAAAGGTCGTTGTAGGAATATGTTCATCGATAAGTGTTTATAAATCCTGCGAGATCGTTAGAGGTTTCCAGAAAAAAGGGTATTCGGTTCAAGCCATCATGACGAAAAATGCCACTTTTTTGATCCAGCCTCTCTTGTTGAGTGCCATCACCAAGAATACTGTCCATGTTGACACTTTTGATAGAAAAGCATCAGAGAGCATATCACACATTTCTTTGGCTAAAGAAGCGGCACTTTTTGTTGTGGCCCCGGCTACGGCAAACATGATCGGCAAAATGGCTTCAGGGATTGCCGACGACTTTCTTTCGACCTTCTATATGGCTGTCGGGTGTCCTGTGCTTATCGCTCCTGCCATGAACGAAGCCATGTACTTTCACACCCAGACTCAGCTGAACATCAAGAAGCTTAAATCATTAGGAGCACGTTTTGTCGAACCCGACCGAGGATATTTAGCCTGTGGTGATGAGGGATGGGGACGACTGGCCTCCCCGGAAGAGATTGTCGAAGAAGGGTTAAAATTGATGAGAAAAAGCCAAAGCCTGGCGGGTAAGAATGTGCTTGTCACGGCGGGTCCTACGCGGGAATACTTGGATCCGGTTCGCTTTCTCTCGAATCGATCATCGGGGAAAATGGGCTATTCGATCGCAGAGGAGGCGCTCAAACGCGGCGCTCATGTCACTCTTATATCCGGCCCCACACACATCTCTCCCCCTCAGGGCGTGAAACTTGTTTTGGTCCAGACCACTGATGAAATGGCAGACCAGACTTTTCAGCACTATGAAAAAACAGATATCGTTATAATGGCGGCAGCCGTGTCTGATGTCACATTTAAAGATGTGGCCCCCCAGAAAATGAAAAAAAAGGGACTGTCACAAGACGTTAAACTCGTCCAGACTCAAGATATTCTTAAAAAACTCGGAGAGAAAAAAGGAGACAGAATTCTCATCGGGTTTGCTGCGGAGACAGAAAACATCAAGGAAAATTCTCTTCAGAAGATCGAGGATAAAAACCTCGATTTTATCGTGTCCAACAACGTCGCTGATGAGACGATCGGTTTTGAATCGGATTTTAATCAAGTGTTTTTTGTTTACTCGGACGGACAAATCACCCGCACGGATAGGATGAGCAAGGTGGATATCAGTCAGCTCATCTGGGATAGAGTAGAGGATCTCCTTGGACAGAAAAACTGACCGATTTCTTACTGATATCGAAGGGAATCTGCTCTTTCTCTCTGAGATCGGAGCCGGCTTTGTCGCTAAGGGCGCTTCCCCTCCCTCAGTCGAAGAGAGAATTCTCAACTGTCAAAAATGTCCCCTCGCATCGACGCGCACAAAGGCTGTGCCCGGGGAAGGGGATGCCGATGCGGACCTGATGTTTATCGGAGAGGCCCCAGGACGGGATGAGGACCTCCAAGGGAGACCCTTTGTCGGCAGAGCAGGACAACTCCTTACAAAGATCATCCAAGCCATGAATTACAAGCGGGAAGATGTCTACATAACAAATATTGTGAAGTGCAGGCCTCCGGACAACAGGGATCCGAAACGAGAAGAAACGGAAGAGTGCGAAGCGTATCTTTTTGAGCAGATAGCGAATATACGGCCTAAGGTTATTGTCACTTTAGGGAATGTCCCGACTCACTTCTTTATCCCGAGCAAGTCAGGAGTCACAACCTTGCGCGGAACATTCCACCCATACGAAGATATCCTGGTGATGCCCACCTTCCACCCCTCCTATCTTGTCAGGAATGAATCCAACAGACTGCTGAAGAAAATGGTTTGGGAGGACATGAAAAAAGTGATGGCCTATCTGGGCAAAACATGACTTTATTCGCAGAAGTCGTTCTTTCTCTTCCGCTGGATAAAAATTTTCTCTATATCGTTCCAGATTCTCAGAAGGACCGCGTGAGAGTGGGATCAAGGGTCCTTGTCCCTTTCAAGGAGCGGGAGCGCACAGGGATCGTCATAAAGCTCAAACAGAGAGGTGTCCCCAAGGGTCTGAAACTCAAAGAGATCCATGCTGCCCTGGATAAAACTCCTCTTTTATCGACAGAATTTCTCTCCTTCACAAAAAAACTGAGCGCTTATTATTATTCATCGTGGGGTGAGTTGCTCCAGGCGTCGTTTCCCCCCTCTTTTGTGCCGAAAACACAGACGACGTTTTCAATCAAAGACTTGGGGCAGATGGCTCTCGATGGAGAGAAACTCTCTGACCGTGAGAGGACTGTTCTGCTCTGCTTAAAAGAACGGCCTTACAGCGATGTCTACCTGAAGCGCAAACTCAAAATGGGGAACCTTTCCTCTGTCCTTTCCCAACTCAGGAGCAAAGAGTTTATTCATGTTAAAAAAGAAGTTAAAACAGAAAGCCGGAGGAGGAAACGACTTGTGCAACCGGGCCCCACACAATTAGAAATGGATTTTTCCTTGGATGAGGACTCTTATCAAGCCGCAAGCCGGATCGTGACCAACTGGGATGGAAAAACGTCTTTATCTTACTATCTGTTCGGGCCTTCGGAAAAAAGAGAGGCCGTATATTTTTATTTGATAAAGCGGGCTCTAGCCTTGAAAAAGAGGATTTTGTACCAAGTCCCTGAGATCGCGGCAACCCGAAGCCTCGTTGAAAAATTCCAGAAGCGTTTCGGCGAAAATGCGGCTCTTCTCCACAGTCGGATGTCGGTCCGAAGCAGGGAAGAGGAGTGGTCGAGGATCCAATCGGGACAGGTGGATGTTGTTGTGGGGCCGCGTTCTGCGATTCTTTCTCCTGTGGAGGACCTCGGGCTTGTTATCCTGGATGAGGAGCAAGATGAGTCCTACTTCCAGAAGGAGAATCCCTCTTATGATGCGCGCAGAGGTGCATATTTGAGGGCAAAGCAGGATCGAGCAGTCCTGGTGTATGGGTCCTCCGCTCCTTCAGTCGAATCTTATCATGAATTCAGGAAGACGAACCGTTTATTCAATATTTTTACGGAATCGACAAACATTCGTACAGAGATCGTCGAGCATCGCGTCGAACGGGGGCTTCTCTCTCCAAAGCTCATCAGCAGCCTCAGTAAGGCCATTCATGAGAAAAAACCTGTTCTGATCTTCCACTTCAGGCGGGGGTATGCTTCTTACATCGCCTGTTCGAGATGCAGATATTCGCCCCGATGTCAGGATTGTGACATCGCTCTGACCTATCACAGAAGAGATGATAGGTTGGCCTGTCATTACTGCGGGCATTCACGGAGAAAAATGTCCGATTGCCCTGAATGCGGCCACAAGATCATAAAAAAGAGAGGGATTGGTATCGAGGCTGTTGAAGAGGAAGTCAGGAAGCGATTTCCGCAGAGCCGCATAGTCGGGTTTGATTCGGATGTGGCTAAAAGACCGAAAGACCAGGAAAAACTTGTCGACTTATTCCGGGAAAGGAAGATCGATATCCTGGTTGGGACACAGTTGCTGGCCCATCAGCAGGAGCTGTCCAAGGTTCCCTTGGTGGTTGTCCTTTATCCGGAGACGATCCTGGCCCTCCCCGATTACCGAGCCAGCCAGAAAACTTTTCAAGGCATCATTCAGGCAGCAAATCATCTAAGCCCTGACGAAAATTCAGAGCTCTTGATCCAGACAGCATTCCCGGATCATTTCAGCATTCGTTCGGCTGCACACCTTGATTATGTCGGCTTCCACACGGAGGAGATAAAGTTCCGTCACCTCATGAACTATCCGCCATTCACTCATATGGTCGAGGTCTTGTTTCAAGGAGAGAACTTGCGGTCGTTGGCCAAGCAGACGAGAGATTTTTCCTTGGTATTGAAAGAACATTCGAAGGATGTAGAGATTTTAGGCCCTGCATT
>JBATYS010000622.1:0-11639 GCA_049674205.1 Candidatus Aminicenantaceae bacterium | reverse complement strand
TACAGCCCTTACTTTCGTAGCCAGTTGGAATGTCTGCTTTCCAGCATGGATCACATCCAGCCTCTGTAATCTTAAATCAGACAGCTAGTACCATAAGACTTTGATTGATCCTCACAAGAGATTCATTTCATATTTTTCCTTTTGTACGGGTTATAAAAACTGTATTAAAGGAAAAAAATATTGATTTTCCGATAAATTTAGATATAATACCTATATAACTCTGTGATATATTGATTATAATGAAAGAAAATACAGATAAATATAGACAAGGTTTAAGTAGAAAAGAATCTCTTCTACTATCAGAACTAGCTCGAGAAAATTATGCTATCTTTACAGTAAAACAAGCAAAAAAAATCCTTAAAGAAGAACCCTATATGATTCTGCATTCTTTGAGTAAGAAAAAATGGATTTTAGCTTTGAAAGGAGGTCTGTATGCAATAGTTCCTCTTGACATCGGAATTAGAGGAGCAGAAGACTTCATAGTGCACGATTTTATAATAGCTTCACATTTAACAAGACCTTATTATATTGCTTTCTGGTCTGCATTAAATTATCACGGTTTATCAGATCAAATACCTAAGTCTGTTTTTATAGCAACAAATAAAGCCAAAAAAGCTCTTGCTATTCTGAATACGGAATTTGTTTTTGTACAAATTAGTAAAAATAAATTTACTGGAATAGAAAAAATCGATGTGGAAAGTCAAAGAGTCAACATTTCAAATGTAAACAAAACTATAGCAGACTGCCTGGATCATCCTGAACATTCAGGGGGCATTGAGGAAGTAGCAAGAGCAATTTACTTTAATCATGAAGAATTGAACTTCAAGAAAATTAAAGACTACGCCTTAAAAATGAGAAACATAACAATATTAAAGAGGATTTGTTATATCCTAGAAAAAACAGGTTTGATGGAAGAATATGAAGATGTCTTTAAGGGATTACAATTGACAAAAGGATATTCAAAGTTTGATACCCTTAGTAGGAAAAAAGGAAAATATAATGAGAAGTGGAAGCTTATTGTTAATGTAGATATTAGTCCCGAAAGGTGGATGTATTGATAGATAGAAGAGAGCTTCTGGCAAAAGCGCGCGAAAGAAAATTAAATCTAAATATTGTTGAAAAAGATTATGTTTTAGGTTGGTTATTGTTTGGATTTTCTCAGAATGATTCCCTTGTTTTCAAAGGCGGATCAGCTTTATCAAAAATATATTTCCCTGAAATTTGGCGGTTATCAGAGGATTTAGATTTCAGTATTCTGGATGATGATTTCATAACAATTTCTGATAGTGTAGAGGAAATATTTAGGCTTATTGAGAAGAAATCTGGGATTAAATTTAATTTAAAGAGTAAGTATTCAAATCCTGACTATTTGCAATTGAAAATTCAATATCATGGAGTAATAAGCAGAAATTGGATTAAGGCAGATTTTATGAAAAACGATATAGTTGATAAGCCCTTAAAGAATTCTCTCAAGAAAGAATACTCAGACTATGAAGACTTTAGTATCAAGGTTGAATCATTAGAAGAAATATTTTGTTCAAAATTAAGAACTGCAATCGAGAGAAAAAAATGTAGGGATTTTTTTGATTTATGGAAACTAATAAAATTGTCTATCGATATTGAGAAAGTGAAGAAGATTCTTCACAAGAAGCTAGAGATTAAAGGCATAAAATTTACATCGATCAATCAGCTATTTCCTAAAGATTTAAAGGAAACTTTACTGCCATATTGGGAGGGGGAATTAGGAAGATTGGTGAATCCTTTGCCTGATTTTGAATTGGTGTTCACAGAGCTAAAAAGCTGTATAGAAACTCAGTTTCTCATAAAATGACTAAATTATTAGTTTTCTTCTGATTAACAACATGCTGGGAATACAAGAACAATTACGGAAGCTGCAAGTGGTAGAAAAATTCCCCCAAAAACGGTACATTCTTTAGGTTCGAATCAGACAGAATCTCAAAGTGTGGGCGGTTAGCTCAGTTGGGAGAGCGCGGCGTTCGCAAGTAATTGAATGGCCTCACAAATAAGTGCTTTCTTTTCAGGTAATTCTCAGTAATTTCAACGACTTACGCTTAATCCTCCTTTCAACTCTGATACCCTATTTTCAACAATTTTCAACATTTTCTGTCACACCAATGGCACACGAGGAGAGGTCTGTTTTCCCCGTTCAATTCACAATTCATTCCTGGATTATGCGACAAGAGACTCAAGCAAAATCTTGAATATCCGATTAACTATCTGATATAAGGAATTTCAGAGATACTGCTGTCTCATAACTAAGGGAGGAAAAAATAAAAAATTTAAAACTTGGCCTTCGGGTACTTGATACATTGGGCGTTCTGGTTTTGGATGGATGCACTCTTCCATTTTTGTCCTCCAAATTGAATTTGAGCATCTTGTGAGAAAATCACAAGTTTTTTACAGTCATCTTTAATAAATATCAAGCGTAAATATTTACCCATTCATAGAAAACAACACGAAATAATATTTCGTAAAAAAATCTTGTAATATGAAATAATATTTCGTATAATCAAAACATGAAAAAATATTTTTTTACAGAACAAATTGACAAAAAATTTAGGTCCGTCGATGATTTACCCGAGTGGCTGTCGAATTATCCTGATTTTAAAGATCAAATAAAGCTCTTGCGAGAAACTCTTGGAATGACTCAAGAACAACTTGGGAAGAAAGTCAACAGATCTCTAAGGTCTATTCAGCAAATTGAAAGCGGCGAAGCAAAACCAAAGATTTCTACTCTCTACAAAATCGCTGAAGCCCTAAATACAGAATTGCGGATAACTCTCATTCCACGGGAAAATATCATTGAATTTTTAAATGAAAAAGCTACAAAAAAAGCAGAACAATTGGTTAAACTTACCGAGACAAGCTCTGCTCTGGAAATTCAAACCCCCTCCAAAGAAGAAAGAGATGTGCAAATTGATGAGTTGAGAAGAGAAATATTAGATAAAAGAAGATCTAGCTTATGGAATCAAAATCGAAGAAAAAAATAAATCAGGAACTTCCCCCCGGTGCAACACCTTTGACTCCTGAAGATTTGGAAGGATTACTCCCAAAATATATTACGACTAGAGCAGAATTAAACGATGCTGAGTTTAAAAATATTTCCGAAGCGGCAAAAAAATATTTCCTATCAAGGAAAACATTCCAGTTAACAATCGGTAATCTTTATAAAATCCACAAAGAAATGTTTGGCCATGTCTGGAAATGGGCTGGTAAAAAAAGAATAACAGAGAAAAACATTGGCGTTGAAAAAACTCAGATCGATGTGGAACTTAAAAAGTTATTAGATGATTTAGAATATTGGCTGAAGAAGAACACCGATTTAATTGAAATCTCTGCCCGGCTTCATCATCGGCTTGTGTACATACATCCTTTCAACAACGGTAACGGCAGGTGGGGGCGGTTTATAGTTAATCTGTTTCTTAAAGATCATCTCGACTCCTATCTTGATTTTCCTGAGGATGAACTTCTTTTAACGACCAAAATAAGAAAATCCTATATTGCTGCACTTCGAGAAGCCGATAGCCTAAGCTATACACCTTTAATTGATCTTCATAATAAATACATTTCAAATTATTCCCTATAAATTTATATTTATTGGAAATTCTACGCATAGATTGAATGCTGCAAAGAATTCAGACCTAGAAAAAATCCTCCAAAAATGGTACATTTTTTAGGTTCAAATCGAACAAAATCTCGAACGTGTGGGCGGTTAGCTCAGTTGGGAGAGCGCAGCGTTCGCAATGCTGAGGTCGGGGGTTCGAATCCCCTACCGTCCACCATTTTTTTGTAGGTGTAATATGATCGACGGCCAAATTTGGGTGATCGCAGGAACAGCAGCCTCCATAGGATTTGTCCATACTCTTTTGGGGCCTGACCACTACCTTCCCTTTATCGTCATGAGCCGTGCGAGACAGTGGGCTCTGCCCAAGACACTTTTTATCTCTTTCCTTTGTGGATTGGGGCATGTGTTGAGTTCCATCGTTCTCGGTTTTGCAGGGATAGCTCTAGGAACAGCGGTTTTTAAGCTGGAAGCCATCGAGTCTTTCCGCGGGAGTGCGGCCGTGTGGCTTCTTATTGGTTTTGGGTTTGCCTACTTTATCTGGGGATTGCACAGAGCCATCCGGAAAAAGCCTCACAAGCATGTCCATTTCCATGGCGAGGGTGACGTACACGAACACGTGCACACCCATGAGTCTGCCCATACTCATGTACATGATCAGAAAAAGAAAGCGAATATCACACCCTGGATCCTTTTTGCCATATTTGTTTTCGGACCCTGCGAGCCATTGATCCCGTTGATCATGTATCCTGCAGCCAAGCACAACACAGGAGGAGTGGTTATCGTTGCCCTTACATTTGGAATCGTTACGATCCTTACGATGCTCACCATCATTGCCATCGCTTCTTATGGTGTGACTTTTGTTCGCTTGGGTAAATTGGAGAAATATGCCCATGCATTGGCAGGGGCAATGATCTTTATCTCCGGTCTTAGTGTCCAATTTCTCGGGCTTTAACCTTTCACAGACTCACCAATTATCACCCATATCGCATTGAGGTTGAAATGTATCCCCATATTCTCTATCATCCTTTTGAGAGGACGCATGAAATTCGTCGTCGATTGTATGCTCGGCAAGTTGGCCAAGTGGTTGAAAATCCTTGGATTTGACGCTGTCTTTTTCAGCAAGATCGAAGACGATGCTCTCCTTGATATCGCCACGAATGAAGACAGAATTCTCCTCACAAGGGATACAGGATTGATCGAGAAATCGAAGAAAGATCGATCCCTTTTTATAGAGAGTGAAAATTGGCGCACTCAGGTTGAACAGGTTTTGGATGAGTTTGACCTCTGGAAGGATGTCAAACCAAACACCCGTTGTATAGAGTGTAATGTTTGGATAAAAGACCTTCCAAGAGAGAAAGCGAAAAACCTCGTCACGCCTTTTGTGTTCGAAAATGCAGACACGTTCGCACTCTGTCCGAATTGCGGGCGTGTATTCTGGCGGGGAACCCATCTCAAAGACATGGAAACCAAGATCAATAATTTTTTAAAAAAGCGGAAGATTCCCTTCGATGAGTGGAATAGAGATGAATAATTAATTTTAGTTTGGATGAGGGGATATTTGTAATAAAATAATACAGACAAGAAATCAATACAATTCATTGTTAGTAAGGAGGCGATTTTGGATAAACATGTCAAACTCATTTCGGTTTTTTGGATCGTCTACGGCGGTCTGGGACTACTTTGGGCGTTTATTATTTTTTCAACACTTATAGGAGTCTCTTTTATTCCTGACATCAGTGAGGAGGGGATTTACATCCTTCGGGGCGTTGGTGTATTTGTTAGCGCGATTATTGGCATATTTTCTCTCCCGGAAGTTATAGCCGGGATCGGCCTACTCAAGAAGAAAGAGTGGGCACGGATATTGGCCATGGTCGTCAGCTTCCTCAACCTGATCGCCATCCCTTTTGGCACAGCCCTGAGCATATATACCTTGGTTATTCTTTTCAAAGACGAAACAGCTGAGCTTTTCAAGGCTAAATAATTGTGTAAGATATAGGATTCATTCTCCGGATGAGCCGCCTGGGAATATGGGTACAGGCACCTCATTCCGTGGCGGAATATCGGAGCCAGTCCCCATTTTGATGTAGGGTCCGCTCCCCGGGCAGACCGTCTGAAATCGAGGATAGGAAACCAACATGAGAAAAATGTTTTCACTCTTTTTAGCGGTAATATTTGTGTTAAGCGTTTTTTTAATCTCATGTACTCCCAAAGAAATGGAAAAGAGGACCGACATGAAGACGATCGTTGAGACCTTTAAAAATAAGAATATCCAGCATTATGTTTTTACGAACAAGCAGGGCAATGGATTTGTTGTGGCGCCCAAATTTGGTGCCAGGATCCTCTCTGTTTCTGTGGGAGGCGAAAATCTGTTCTGGACGCATCCTGATGCTCTTCTAGGCCAGGGTGGACAGCGCTCTTGGGTATCGCCCGAGGGAGGGGACAAGGGATTCCTCTTTAAATCCGATTGGACGGGAAACAGGGATTTTTCCATGATGGATCCTGGAAATTACAGGGTCGTCTATTTCAATGAAAACAAGAATCTAGCACTCCAGAATTCCTTCGAAACAACATCCAATGACCAGAAAGAAAACTATGATCTTACACTGATTCGAGAGATGGCAATAATGGTGGATCCGCTTGCAGACGATCCTGAATTAAAGAGGCTTAAATACGAATACCTGGGTATAAATTTTATTCATAAACTGAGGAACAACTCGGAGGAGATGCTGGACCAAATCTTGGACTTATGGTGTTTGATTCAAGTGCCGCCAAAAGGCACGATGGTGGTGCCGGTGGAAGATGTGAGTGAAAAGGCCTGGCGAGGAAATTACTTCGAGCCGATTCCCGATAGATATGTAAAGGCCAATTCCGATTCCTTTTCCTATTTTATCCATGGGAGCCGCCGCTACAAAGTGGGTGTTCGGCCCGAGTCGTCCAAGGGAGTCATCGGATATATTTTTAACACGAATTTAGAAATTGCTTCAATGGTTTTTATGACATTTCCAGTGAAGCCTGAGACCAGATATGCGGACTGTCCAAAGGTGGAGCAGGAGACCAACGGTGATGCCATCCAGATCTACAGCCATCTCGAGGAGGGGCCTATGGCGTTTGGAGAGTTGGAATGCCATTCCTGGGGTTTGAAGCTCGAGCCGGGCGGTGAAGAAGGATTCCCCATCAAGATCCATTTATACAGAGCACCTTTAGATGTGCTGAAAAAGATCGGGAACGAACTCATCTGTCCTGGATTTGACCGAGCGCATTTTTTTTCGCCAGCAGAATAAATAGAAAGTTATCTCATCATCCTGAAGAATAGCGCTTCGATATCCTTTTCGAGGCTGTTGTCCTTTTCGAAAAGAATCGATATATATCGTGCTCCGCCTTCGTAAAATGTAACACGATTGTAGGGAGGATCGATCCCCCCGTGATTTTCTTCGAGCTCCAGTTTTTTCTTGATCCTGTTTTCGATCAGGCGGGCAAAGCCCTCCTTCCATTCTTCCCAGACCATATACTCATAATCAGGCGTGTTGAGTACCTCCCGCAGGAAGGTGCGGCATCTTAAAACTTTATCGGCTTCTCCCTCTGAAGCCGCCGCCAAAAATAACGAATAGATCTCCGAAAAATCGCTGTCTTCATAAGGGAATGGAAAATTGAGCTCCCACATGTAGTCATTTGCGGCTTGAGCTTGTTGAGCGACACTCAGTCCAGATTTGAGTTTGTGCTCGCAACAGTCCGCCTGTGCGCAGTGGACGAATTCGTGAAAGATCATGACATAACCCGAGAGGTCATCGAATACGTCTCCCGAGACCACACAGGCCATTTTATTTTCGTAAAAATCCAGGGGAAAAGCGGCTCTGATCCCTTCGGGTACGATCATGGCCGGCTTGGCCATTTTGGCAAGGACATAGCGCCTTTTAGATGGATCCAAGTCGAACACATAAAAGAGATCCCCCTCCACGATAGCAACAGGATAAAGCTTTTTCAGGAAAGGATGGATGCGTTCGATTTTTTTCTGGATTTCGAATATCTTCTGCAGGTTCTGCCCGAATTTCTCGACCATTATGGTCTGTTCTTCCTCTTGGCCAGCTGAGCCGACAGATGTGACAAGCCATATCGACGATATAAAAAGGATAACTACAATTTTCCTCATGCTATTCCTCATTTCCGCTTATCAATCATCATTCTTCCATTTATGCATCTCATTCTTTCATTTATACATTTCATTCTTTAATTAATCCATTATCATTCTGGTTCAAGATTCATTATGAGTTCTGCCGCGGATTGGACCTTATCCCTGGAAAAAAAGATGGGAAAATATTTCCCCTTAAGCCACATCCGGAAAAGGTCGGAATAGTGGGAGCTGTCCGAATTTCCGGATTGCCCCGGAGAGTTCGTTCCCAGAGAGGTGTCCCAGTCTTCCAGGTTGGCGATGATACGGAAGGATGCCCCGGAGGTTTGGTTGAATCCACTGGATGTTTTGTTGACTGTGTTATCATTTCCTCCCCGTGGCTCGGGCCCGAGGTCGAGAGTGGTGCGGATGCCCACATTTACTGCCTCAGAGAGAAGATGCTTGATCTGGATGTGATGGAATTTTTCCTGGCCATACCGCCAGTGTGTTTGGTCCGGACCTAGACGATCCTCGATATCTTGGATGGCTTCTTCCAGGCTTTGGATGAGCAAGAGGTCGCGGGCGTCTGTCGGATTCGGTCCGAAAGTTCCATCAGGGGCACAGAGAAGATCCGCCATTTTTTTGAGTGAGCGTATAGGAAAGATTTCCCTAACCTCCTCTGGGATGTGGAGATTCCAAACATTTTGTGATAACCGCCTCTGCCAACTTTGGTATATGGTCGCCTCTATGGAATCGGAATCCATCACACAGTTCCAGGAGAGAAGTTTCTGCCGCGCATTTTCGACATTTTCTGCGTTTGCAGTCAGGCCTTTAAGAAGAGGGATGAAAGCCCTGGCGGGCAGAGAGAGAAAGTCGTGCTGTAGCTCCATCATATCTGTCATTGTGAATTTACGTCCGGAGCCGAGCACTTCCTGGAGCCGAGAAAAACGGAAAGGATCTGTCCAGATAAAACCCACGGAGTAAGGATAGCCATCCGGAATATTGTATTGATTTGCCGTGGCAAAAAATCCTTCTGGGGGATTAAAGCTGTGCGGGAGGTCCTTTATTGGAAGATAACCATTCCATTCGTAGCTTCCATCACCCGGGACGGGGAGAAGGCCAGCCCAATTCGTTCTGAGGGGTGTGATCCCTACCGCTTGCCAGCCGATGTTGTTGTTGACGTCAGCCCACACCATGTTCTCTGAGGGGGTGTGCGAGAAACTGCATGCGTCTCTGAATTCTTCCCAGTTTTTTGCCTGATCCATGCGGAGGCTGGCGAGATAGGGAGCGCCTCCGACCTCCAGCCAAGCTGCCCGAAGAGCATAGGCTTTTTTCAGCTCTTTGTCCTCGTAGAGAACAGGGCCGTGACGCGTGAATTTGAGATCGACCGTTACGGGTGATTCTCCCTTTACAGGGATCGTCTCCTGGATGACTGTCATCTCCTCCCAGTTTCCCTGGTAGCGGTACTGTAGAGGATTGAGCATGTTCGTTTCATAGACATAGAGGTCTTCCTGGTCGATGGCAAATATGGTGAGCCCCCATGCCCCATGGTCGTTGTGACCGATCGAGATGCCGGGGAGGCATGGCTCTCCTCCTCCGATGACATTCCACCCCGGAGCTTTAAGGTGCACCCAGTATCTGAGAGAGGGAATCTGTTGGCTGCGGTGGGGGTCATTGGCTAAAATAGGAGATCCGGAGAATGTGAGCTCACCCTTAATGATCCAGTTATTGCTGCCCTGATACATGTCCTGTGCGAGTTGTTCAGAAGGAGGGATAAACACAAGCGGTTTTACCGGAGATTTAGGAGGAGATGGAGCGGATGATTTTGCTCTTAAGGAGCTGTCCACTATATCTTCGGGTCCGAAATCCACTGGGGATCGCGAAGCCAAATAGGTCTCCAAAATATTTTTCTTGATGAGAGAAAGATCCAACCCTTCTTTCGGCACGAGGCCGGGGTGTTTGGGTTGGAGATAGAGAAGGTCTTTCACCTTTTGAGAACCTATGGCGTTTACGGCTTGAGCAAAGGCCACCTCGTAACGGACATTCCGGAAAAGGCCGTTGTGACGTGAGATCACGACTTCTGGCGTCCAATAGCCGGGTTTGATACCGAGGAGCTGAAACTCGATGGGAAGGAGTGAGGGATTTTCCCTTGTGCGGTCGATATAGCTGTTAATGCCTCTGACAAAGGATGTGATGATCTCTTCCCCGTCTGGGTGGTAGTGATTCATCTCCTCTCTCATATCCACGCGGGCTTTTAGGAGTCGGGCGCCGATATCTTTGTTGAGGGCCTTGGGGCCAAGGATCTCTGCGAGGGTTCCTGTGGCCTGTCGCCTCCAGACTTCGAGCTGGAACAACCTGTCTCTGGCTACATTAAATCCCTGGGCGAAAAAGAGGTCCTTCTGGTTCTGGGCATAGATATGAGAGATCCCCCATCGGTCCCTGATGATCTCGACTGACTGAGATAGGCCCTTGATGCGAAGAGATTCTTTCTGGAGTTCTCCGGCTTGATTCAAGGAAAAAACAGCAGACGAGATAAACAGCGATCCTAGAATAATTACAGACATATAAAGATGTTTTACTTTCATCAAAGGCTCCTTATTCACCCTCGGTTATAGCTTATATCATTTTTTTACCTATTAAAAAAGGGACAAAATAGGGGACTGTCACCTATTTCCAGGGGTAAAGAAAAAGGGGGACTGTCACTTATTTTTGCTCTTTTTTTCATTGCCTGCGTTTTTGATTTATAGACAACAAGTTTTTGTGTCGATATAATATTTCTTTCAAAAAACACGAGGAGATCCATCATGAAAAGAGTGGCGTGTGTACTAGCTTGTTTTCTCGCGATTATTCCCCTTTATGTCAATGCGACTCCAAAAGGTCATCTTTTTATCATCGGCGGGGGAAAGAGACCTGCGGAAATGATGAAGCAGTTCATAGCTCTGTCTGAGGAATTCCGCAGCGGAAAGATCGTCATCCTCCCAATGGCTAGTAGTGTACCGGAAGAGGTGGGACCGGAGCAGACGCTTCAGCTCAAAAACTTAGGGGCGAGAAATGTCGAGTATTTTATCTTGAGCCGTGAGGATGCGTTAAATCCTGAAAGTATAAAATTATTCGAAGATGTCGGCGGTGTGTTTTTCTCAGGGGGAGTGCAATCCAGATTAGCCGATGTTCTCATAGATACTCCGGTTCAAAAGATGTTGATGAATTTCTATGAGGAAGGCGGCGTTATCGGCGGGACGAGCGCCGGTGCGGCTGTGATGAGTGAGATCATGATAACCGGCGATGAGAAAAGAACGGTCGAGGAAGGTCGTGAATTCGAGACGATCGAAGCGGATAATATTGTGACC
This sequence comes from Candidatus Aminicenantaceae bacterium, assembly GCA_049674205.1. Lineage (GTDB taxonomy): Bacteria > Acidobacteriota > Aminicenantia > Aminicenantales > Aminicenantaceae > WTAW01. The sequence continues at coordinate 601 of JBATYS010000622.1, read as the reverse complement.
GCTAGAGGATTCGGCTTTATAAGCACCGCCGTCATCGACCAGCATTTCGTTAGGCGCAAGAGGCACAACCGGCTCATTAGCCTGGTTGCTGAAAATCCCAAACTCTTAGGTATCGGCATTGACGAGTCGACAGCCATCATCGTGAATCCCGATGACACCTTCGATGTTATCGGCGAGAGAAGCGTTATTGTTTATGATGTTTTAGGGGCAGATGTTAAAATTTTCCCAGCTAAAGACATCAGTGTCCATAATGCCAGGTTGTTTATCCTGAAAAAAGGTGATAGCTTTGACTTTAGAGCGCGGAATATCTTAAACCAATGATTATGGAAGGGGATAAACACCCATGAAGATGAAAAAGATAAAACTCCCGCACACACTCGTCCTGATCTATACCATGGTGGTCCTCACAGTGATCGCAACATGGATCGTTCCTGGAGGCGAGTACAACAGGATAGAGCAGGAGGGCCGGACTATCCCGGTGGAGGGATCTTTTCAGTTTGTGGAAAGCCGGCCACAGGGGTTGGGAGCACTTTTTGTATCGCCGATCAAGGGTTTTGTCGAAGCCGCGTACATCATCGTTTTTGTGCTTGTTGTCGGGGGA
>JBATYS010000621.1:0-1704 GCA_049674205.1 Candidatus Aminicenantaceae bacterium | reverse complement strand
AAGTTCGAATGGCTGGTCCGCTTTTGGATTTTGAAGTTCAACGGGCGGGTCCTCCTCAGGAAGCGCATCTCGGAAATAGCACTCGATATTTTCTGCAAATGGCTCCAGTTTGGCGAGGAGCCTCTCCATGTCTTTGGTAAGCACCCAACCTTCCAGGTAAGACACAAATTCTGTCTCTCCCAGCATACGGGAGGACAAGTCCTTTCTTCTTTCATTCATTAAAACATCATGAACCCGCATCAATTCTTCACAATGGACACACAGACGCTTCGCTTCATTGCTCAGGTCCTCGATCTCCTTCCGTGTTCTTTCCTCTTCCCTTGCTATTTTGACCAAAACGTCTTCCACTCGGTCGTCATCTTCTGCTCGTTCCAGCACAGTATCCGTAAAATAAACGGGATGGAAATCAAGCACCCGGAGTGATTCTTCAAAAAAATCGCTTTCACTCTGCAGGTAGACGAGTAAGAGATACACATAGCGCTTCCCCTTTTGAATGATGCTGTACCAAAGAGCGCCCTGCTCTGCAAGGCTCTCGATGCCTTCCAATTGGGGCAGGGACAGGAAGCCGAGGATGATGTGGGTTGTTTCCGTCGACTGGATGGATTTTATGGGAATCTCCAAGTCACTGAGCGGTTCAAGCCACTCCTTTTCCCTTTCCAAATACTTCAGGTGAGAGCTTAGGTTATTCTTATCCGATTCATTCTGCTCGATCCTGTCCAAGAGGGAGATATAATCAAGCTTGAGGACATCTGTTCTCTCTGACCGTGAAACCTGAGGCTTTTGGCCAAAAAGTTTTTTCGAGAGCTTCTCATCCTTGAAGTTGGCAAGATAATCCAACGCGTGTTTCAGGCGATAGAGGCGATGATCGAGGTTCGTAACATCTGTGGATGAACACGTTAGCCCAAGCTCCTCTGTTCGGGTTTGTTCGATATGGACCACACCCTCTTCCTGGAGTAAAGAGAGAAGGGCCTTCTTCATCCCCGAGTGGGCGACGATCTCTACTTTCTGGACCTTTGAAACACCCATAAGCTATAGATGTCCTCCATCGATGGCTTTGCGGATATTGGCGGCGGCCCTCGCAATCGTTTCATCTCTAGCAGCCGTGGATCTCTCTCGTAAACGATCGATCTCTGCCTGGCTTTCCTCTAGAGTCCTCTTGGCCTCGGTTTCAGCTTCCTGAATAATGGATCTCTTTTTTTCTTGAGCTTGCTTTCGGGCTTCATTGAGCACGCGTTCTTTGATCTGATCAGCGTCCTCATAGGCGTCTTGGATGATTTTGACAGACGTCTTTTCACGCGCATCCTGGACAATTTTTCTGGCTTCGATTTCGGCCTCCTTGATCTTCTGGAGAGCCTCGAGAGCCAAGTTTTTTTTCGGTTCGTCACCCATGTGTGCCCCTCCACGAGGTCTAATCACAGCAACAGTTGTTGGCCAACCCGAGCAAGCAAGCATGCCCAAGAAAGCAAAAAATCTACATTCATAATAAAAAAAATCTATTATATCCAATGCCTATTGCTTTTGGAAGCACTTAACCTGAATTATTAATAAAAAATGCCGATAATAAGAATTGGAAGGTATTTTAGAGAAATATCGGATAGAGGTAATAGGCACTGGTGTCAAGCTTTTGTTCTCTGGCCTTTTCTTCGAGGGATCTCAGGGGAGACCTGTAATCGATAAGAGCAGATTTAAAGATCAAAAACGCTC
>JBATYS010000620.1:0-3964 GCA_049674205.1 Candidatus Aminicenantaceae bacterium | reverse complement strand
CCGAATTTTAATACAGGATTCCACTTTTCGCCTGTTGCTCTATTCTTAAGAATTACCAGTCCTTGTGTGTCAGGATTCCTTTGACAGTATTCTTCGATCTTCTCAGGCGTCATCACCATAAAAGCGGTGGACAGTGCATCACTCGTTGCAGCCCCTGAAGTCGAAGCCCAAGCGGCGATTCTATCCTTAATGGATTTTCCTGTGCGGGGATTGATAATATGATGACCTTTCTCTAATCCAGAGGCGCTCATAGCTCTATGTTTCAAATAGACATGAGACAATATCTGCCCTGATTGAGCTGGATCGCTCAATGTGACTGGCCATCCCTTTTCCCCTGGTGGTTCAGAGAGCGCGAGAACCGAGCTTCTTCCTCCGTGAATAAGCACACATTCAATATCCCACTCTCTGAAAAGTTTGGCCATCGAATCGATGGCATAACCCTTCCCGAATCCTCCAAGGTCGATGTGTATGGAATCGCCTAACAGCTTTACACTGAAATCTGATTCATCCAGTTGGAGCAGGTTCATGCTGGTATTACTTCCGGCTGTGATATCGAACGCTCCATCTGTTTGACTCGTAAGTCGTGCACACTGTTTTAAACATTCAAACGCGTCCAATCCGATTTGTATAGACTGCTGTTTACCCAAGTTATTGATGCGAGAGATGTCGCTGTTTTCAATAAATCGACTGAGTTCCAGCTCGAGCTGGTCAAGCTCACGAAAAGCTTCCCAAGTGGCCTGTTCCACATATGCGGAATTTTCATGGATGGCATAAACCTCGAATACAGTTGCCATGCAGTTGTGAGAAAAGCGATAAGCTTTGTGGGGGATTTTCCCCTGAAATTGGATTTTGGGGATTTCCTTCGAAGGTATGGTCATCTTATATAAACCAGATTATTCCTCATCCAAGTTCGAGTATTTTTGTTTGTATAGATCCAAAAGTTCTTTTGTGACATAACCGCGAATTTCAACTAAAGGACGCAATTCAGTGGGGGATCTGAATAATGGGACATACAGGCTTTTTTCTCCTGGAGGGGGCCACTCATATAGCTTTTTTAGCAGTTCAGACTCCACGCTGGGAGAAGCGATAACGATCTGAGCTGCCGGTTGACTGAAATTGACTCTGTCCCACCACCCGATGTTGGGGAAAGACCGCAAATACCAGGGAAGGGGCCAATAATCATCTCCCGGACAAATAACTTCGATGACCATGTTGTTTCCATCGGGGTGAACAGAAGCGATCTCTTCGATCCTTCGAGTTACAGTAAAAATATCTTTGCTCGTTTGGGCGTATACATACGGATTTGTTGGATCGAAGTCATACTTGAAATTCGAGAGATAAGATAACACGAGAAGGTCACAAATACCCAGGATAAGGAATAGATAAACGAAGATACGCAGAATAATGCTCTTTCTTACCGTTAAGAGTGATGCTGCTCCGAGGGCAGCCAGCAATATCATCCCAAAGTAGAATCCCAACATGCTCCAGGGAGTTTTGTAAGGGATTATTGAATAGATTAAAGCCAGAATCACCGTATAAAAAGCGATAAATCTGAATAAGCTAGAATCAGTCTGTGGATGTTGTTTGCGCCTTAATGCGACGGTTAAACCGATCCCGGATAGAATTACGATAGGTAATTCGTTCCAGAAGGGACGTGCGGCGTGTTTCGAGCCGATAAGTAGTTTGAAATAATAAAACCAAGGATGTATGTGCCAGCTTTTTTGACCAGCTCTCTGGAGATAATATTTATAGGCAACAAAAGAGTCGAGAATTCCTCTGGGATGTGTGAAGAATGATGAGTAAAACAAGGCTGAGATAGCACACGCAGTAGTCAAAAAAATCATAAAATGCCAGGGATTTATTTTAAATCCAAAATGAATAGGCTTTTGATTTTGTCGGTTGCGCAAAGTCACAGTGAGATACATCGCCAGAATCATCGCACCGATAACAAGAATGCTGGTTTCTTTGGTAGCAAACATCAAGCCGAGGAAAACACCGGCAAAGAATGCCCATGCTGGATTCCTGCTCTTAACATACCGATATCCCGAAACGAAAACACCAAAACTGAAAGACACAAGAAGCATTTCCTGGATATAATACCGGCTATAGAACACCATGGCTGGCGAGACGGCCAAAAACAAGCTTGCAAAGAAAACGACAGAACGGCTCAAGCCATTTGTTAAGAGAAATAATCCCAGTAAAAGTGACATCCCGAAGAATACAGGCACGATCCGCAAAAACCTTTCATCGATCTCTGTGAGTTTTTTCGGGGAGACGGTCAGCGCAGGAATCAGAGTAAAATAATTAAGTGTCGGACCATGGTATTCCTGGGGATCATACCGGTATTCGTTTTTCTCGAGGAGTGTGCCAAACTTTATGGCATGAACGGCCTCATCGGTGTGCATGGGACGCTGCGCCAATCTTGGCAAGCGCAGTGCAAAACCTGCAAAAATTACTACCAAACACAGGATTAAAAAATTACTGTGTATCTTTTTTAACAGGTCGACCGTAAACCTCCGTTTCGATCCAATGGTTCAGATCGTTGCTGTTGTTTCCGTTGGTGTACAGACGGACATAACGCGTCTCAATGCCTTTGGCATCGATAAGCTTCCCTTCAGCTGTTTCGACATAGTGGAGATCGCTGCCGACTCCTAATCCAGAAGAGTTGTCAAAATCATTGTTGAACAAAAACTTCACATTCGTAATAAAATCAGGGTCATCTGCGGCCAAAACGACAACATCGAAGTAGACGCGAGCCTGTTTATGATAGTGCCACAAAACGATCGCATAGATCTCGTGCTTAGCGCCCAAATCGATGGTCACATGCTGCTCGAAGGGGCCCAACTCAACGAAACTGCCATCCATTCCCTCTTTATCACCATCGGTGATCATAGCGATCTCCCCGATGATGGGTTCCTCATCCGTGCTCATCACAGGTTTTCCGAGGGCGACATTTTTTGTGCCTTCAGGGGCCATAAAAGGAGGGCGAGGCTTGCCAAGTGGCTTTTCGAGCCTTTCCACACCGATATTCTGTGGAGTACCAATGAACATGGGTTTCGGTAATTCTATTTCAATAGGCACGAGTTTTTCTGATGTTGATTGACTGCTGTACGGGCCTGCAAAGGCTATGGCTGCTATAAAAATGGCTGAGGCGATAAAAATCATCCATGCGAAAGGTTTGCGATTTAACATTTTTCCTCTCTCAATTTTTCTTTTTTGGATCTATTTCATCCCGTAGAATCGACACTTATTTGGAGCGCAATTTATAAAAAAAACGATCCAGTCCGATGATATTGCCCGTCGGGAATAAAAGCAGTACAAACAGCGCTGCGATCTCGATCAGGTTCTTATTGACAATAAGGTAGTTCCCTTCGGCTGGAATGGCATAGTAAAGGCCGGTAAAGGGCGGATTGCAGAGATAATAAAGACAAATGAGGAGCATTCCTGCAACTGTTGCGATCCGCGATAAACTCCCCATTATCAATCCCAGTCCAATAAGGATCAATCCCCACGTGTTCAAAACATTCACGATGGAAAGAACGGAAGGATTTCCCGCAATTCCTTTGAATATTCCGGCAAAGATCCATTTAGACTCGAGTAAAAAACTGGCCGCCGACCATTGAGGAGTCGTCAGTTTTGTTATCCCCTCATAAAGGAAATGCCAGCCAATGAGGACGCGGAGTAAAACAAGCGCTGCTAACTGCCAGTTGGAGTATTTCGTGTCGATCCTCATATTTTGAACTCCTTGGGATCGAAATCGAGCCTCCGGGCCATTTCGACAGCTTCATTGACTTTAAGCACGGTAACTGCAGTCTCATAACCGACATCATGGGGGCAGTTTAATTCCTCGAGTCCGCGTATCGCATTGAAGAAATTCTCCAAATGGGGGAGGTGGTAGGGATCGTTAAAAACGACCGGGATGTTATGCCGGTCTGGTCCGATCGTCTCTCGAACATCCAGCACA
>JBATYS010000619.1:0-1748 GCA_049674205.1 Candidatus Aminicenantaceae bacterium | reverse complement strand
TGTCCAATGTATCATGCCATCGTTGCCGGAGCTCTGCAAATGCTTCCATACCAAACTCATCACTACTTCTCCCAAAGGGAAAATTGCAGGAGCTGAACACTTTGAGTTTTCTGAAGAGACCGCTCTCCACACTGCCAAGGAAATTGTTAAAGCTGCAATTCTTAATTTTCCGAACAGAGACAAGGTGGATATTCCATCGGAAAAAATGGATCTGATTGCCGGATTCAGCCACGAATCCATCAATTATATGCTTGGTGGAAGTTTCAGAAGTTCCTACACACCTCTCAATGATAATGTGATCAATGGCCGAATTAAGGGAGTGGCCGGAGTAGTGGGGTGCAGTAATCCAAAAGTCAAACATGATCAAATTCATGTGAGCTTGGTGGAGGAGCTCATCGCCAACGACATTCTGGTCGTACAGACTGGGTGTTCTGCCATCGCCTGTGCCAAAGCGGGGTTGCTGACCCCCGAGTCCGCTATAAAATATGCGGGGAAAGGCCTGGCCGAGGTGTGTAAAGCCGTTGGCATGCCTCCCGTTCTGCATTCCGGTTCTTGTGTGGACAACAGTCGAATACTGATCGCTTTATCTGAAATGGTGAAAGCCGGAGGCCTGGGGAATGATATCAGCGACCTTCCTGTTGCCGGTGCAGCTCCGGAATGGATGAGTGAAAAAGCCATCTCTATCGGGCAGTATTTCGTTTCTTCTGGAGTGTATACTGTATTCGGCGTGGGGCTTCCGATTTCCGGTAGTGAAATATTCTCAAATCATCTTTTTAAGGAATCTGAGGACATGTACGGCGGCATGTGGGCGGTTGAACCCGAGTCGGACAAAATGGCTGCTCTGATCATAGATCACATCAACAAAAAAAGAGAAAAATTGGGTATCGAAAAAACAAAAAAGCGCATCTTGTACGATATGGAAATGAGAAGAGATTTGGAAATTTAAAAAAAATGAGAAGAGGATAAAACATGTCAAAAGTGATCGCAACAAAAGCCATACGAGGCGCCCATAAATTGGTAGGCCGTGCGGAAAAAGAACTTCTCCAGGCAATCGAAAAAAAAGGTCCGCAAACGAAAGTGGAGTTTCCAAATACCGGATACTTTCTACCCATCTCATACGGTATCTTGGGATTACAGATTGAAACCCTTGAAGGACTTTTAGAACTGTTGGAAGAAGCGAAAAAATTGCTTCCTCCTATTCCAGATGAAAAACTGTGGCTGCCCTATCTTGGACATACTCTGGACGCAGGAATGGCAACTCTTTTTGCCGATGAGATCATAGAGGCAATTAAATATACAGAGGATCCCCTCCCCTACTTAACAGTGCCAAACCCTATGGATGGGCAGCTTTGGCTGGGAGCTGCTAATGATGTGATCATGAGAGAAAGAGGGATCGAATTTGTCGATGGTTCAGCTCCCGGATTCGCCGCGTGTGTGGGCTATTGCCCGACCAATGAGATTGCTGTCAAAATCGCCAGGGAATTGCAGGAAAAAAATCTCTATATTTTTATGGCCGCTGAAACCGATGGTAAATGCATGGCCAAACAACTGCAGGAAGAAGGCATCCAGATGGGCTGGGACACGCGGCTTGTTCCCTTTGGTTCGGACGTCACAGCCACCATTCATGCGCTGGGATTTGCAACACGAGCAGCGCTCTCATTTGGCGGAGCTCAACCAGGAGATTTCCAGCGGGTGCTGCGCTATAACAAAAACCGAATTTTTGCATTTGTACTTGCTTTCGGTCCAGT
>JBATYS010000618.1:0-3364 GCA_049674205.1 Candidatus Aminicenantaceae bacterium | reverse complement strand
TGGTGGTCAAGATTCCGCTTAAAAAATTATGCACAATACCAGACGAGCAGCGAAGGGACTGTTTTGGATAAATCTCTGACAAACTCATTTTCTTTTGAAGGGATCTCCCAGACAAGTTTGACGATTGCAAATACTCTATCCCGTCAGCACTACAATGGTGTTGAATTTGATCTTATTCAATTTATTGTTTCTGGGGGGATCATTCCAAGTGGCAATCTAGGATTTAACATCCTGACAACTTTCGGTGACAGTATCGATTATGCGAATACAAGGAAGGGAAAGACAGTTTTGCTAGCGCCATCCTTCCTCTGGAATATAGGCGCTCATCTCCGACTCAATCTCAGTCATCTTTATGAGGAAATGAACGTATCTGACGATTGGCTCTATAGGGCCAATATCAGCCAGGCTTCGATCGTCTACTTTTTCAATGCCAAGATGTTTATACGCACCATTCTACAGTATTATGATTACAAGTATAATGTCTCGAATTATTTAACTCCTGTCGAACCCAAGTCCACCCAGTTTTTTACGCAACTGTTATTTTCATACAAGATCAATCCTCGTACGGTGTTGTTCCTGGGATATTCGGACAATCAATTCGGAGGCCAGGATTACGGCATAACCAGAAAGGACTACACGTTTTTTGTAAAAATTGGCTATGCCTGGGTCATATGATATGGCCTATTATTGATGTCGCAGTGATTTGGCAGGGTCGGATAATGCGGCTTTAAAAGCCTGAAAACTGACCGTCAGGATGGCGATAACAAAAGCCAAAAGCATCGCCACTATGAAAGTCGGGATCCCAATAACGGTCCGATAGGCGAATCCATCAAGCCATCTCTCCATGATATAAAAAGCCACCGGCCAGGCGATCACATTGGCGATCAATACCCATTTGGCGAATTCTCTAGACAACAGAATCACAATGCCGGAGGCTTGAGCTCCCAGCACTTTCCGGATCCCGATCTCTCGTGTGCGGAGTTCTGTGGTGAATGAAGCCAGAGCAAACAATCCCAAACAAGCTATAACTATAGCAAGGATCGTGAATACGCCGAAGACTCTCCCCATCTGTTCCTCAGCGTTGTAGAGTTTATCCAGTTCATCATCCAGGAAGAAAAAGTCAAAGGAGCGGTTGGGAACCACTTCTTCCCAGGTCGATCTCATAAGGCCGATCGTTTGTTGAATGTCTGCAGTACTGGTTTTTACAGCTACGTAGCGCACGCGGCTGTTCATCTGTCCCGGATTCCGCGGCATTTCCAGCACAAAAGGTGTGATCGGTTGAGACAACGAAGCGTAATTGAAATCCTTCACCACTCCAACCACTCGTAGCATGAGGCCGTTCTGTTGCCTGAGTCTCTTGCCCAGGGCTTCCTCCGGGGACCAACCGAAGCGCTTCGAGGCGGATTCATTGATGATGATCCCCTCTGTGATATCTGTGGGGAACTCCTTGGAGAAACTCCGGCCGGACACCATCTCCATATCAAAGGTTTCAATAAAATCATGTGTGACCACCAATAGGGGGATCTGCTGCATGTTGGCTTCGCTGGTTCCTTCGGGGATAAAGGAACCCGTCTGATATTTTGCACCGAGAACATCTTCTATGGCCGAAACTCGAGCGATATGCGGGTCCTGCAGAATACGCTCTCTGTATCTTTCAAACCATCTTGCGGGACCGGTGCCATAGGCCGGCAGTATCACGACCTGATCCTTGTTGAATCCTAGCCCTGAGTTGCGCAGATAATTGAGCTGTTGAAAGCAGATGATCGTTCCGATGATCAAAATGATAGATATCGCGAATTGGACAACCACGAGCACTTTCCGGAAAGTGGAGCTTTTGCCGCCTCTCTCGAGTGTCCCCTTCATGACTTTTACCGGGTCGAATCCGGATAGAAAAAAAGCAGGATAGATTCCTGATAAGATTCCGACCGTGAGTGTGATCAGGCCCAGTCCGACCAATAGACGCCCGTCGGTGAAGTAGTCGGTGGACAACACCTTTCCGGAAAAGGCGTTGAAGGCAGGAAGAACGATCTCGACGATTAACACGGCAAATACAGCGGCGATAACGCACAGAATCATCGATTCTCCCAGAAACTGCTTGATGAGCTGCATCCGGTAAGCCCCCAGGACTTTCCTCATGCCTACCTCCCGGCCGCGGTTGGCCGAGCGGGCAGTGGCAAGGTTCATAAAGTTGATACATGCGATGAGCAATACAAAGACCGCTATGGCTGAGAAAATGTAGATATACGAGATGTCGCTATTGGGATTGATCTCATAATCCAGATGAGAAAATAAATGAATGTCCTTGAGCGGCTGCAGTTTGACCACAACCTTGTCTTTGATAGAATCTGGAAAATATTTCTGAACGAGAGCTGGAAACTGTGCTTGAAGAGCATCCGGGGAAGCTCCCTCCTTGAGAAGAATGTAGGTCCAGCAGGGATTCCAGTACCAAGTTTGAGGCAGATTGCCGCCGTACAAACGTCTTAGTGTGGCAAACGATCCCAAAAAATCAAACTGGAAATGGGAATTCGGACGGATATCCTTTAACACTCCAGTGACGTTCAGGTTTACTCCATTTTGCCATCGCAGTGTCTTGCCTATCGGGTCTTCGTCTTCGAAATACTTGTCTGCCATCGCCTCTGTGATAACGATGGTGTTGGGCTCTTCCAGAGCCTTCTTTGGGTCACCCTCGATCATTTCGAAGCTGAACACTCGGAACACTGCAGAATCGGCAAAAAAGAAGCGCGGCTCATTGAATAGCTTTTCATCCGAAGTGCCGTACTGCACAGACATCGTCGGCAGCTGAAAATTGAAGAACCTGACGCTGGCCTCAACGGCATCGGGATATTCAAGCGGCAAGGTGTCCCCGGTGGGGAAGGGCATGCTTGAGGACTCTTCGCCGACTCCCTCCAGCCGGACTTCCTCGATCACGCGGTAAATCCGGTCGGCATTCTTATGATAACGGTCATAACTGAGTTCATCCTGGACATAGAGCAGTATCAAGAGGCAGCATGCCATCCCGATAGCCAAGCCGATGATATTTATGAGGGAATAGCCTTTGTGTTTGAAAATATTTCTCAATGCGATCTTTAGATAATTGTTAAACATCTCCAACTCCAAACGATTTGGTTAGCAGCTTTGTGTCTTTCATTGGTAACATCATGTTTTATACCAAACAGAATGTTTTTGTTTGCAAACATCATGCCAAAACATTTCCTTCCTTATGACGGCTGAGAATTAGGTTGGTATGCCCGCTTAGGGAACAATACATGTTCGAATCCGAACAAGAAAGCCAAATAAGGAGAAAACTTGTTGAGTTGCCCTTCAAAAAAAAGATCGAAATTCTTATACAGCTTCAGAAGATGGC
>JBATYS010000617.1:0-2280 GCA_049674205.1 Candidatus Aminicenantaceae bacterium | reverse complement strand
GCCAAAACATCAAAGACTAAACCGACCATAAAAATACCGAGCAGGTGGCAATGGAAAGGAGCGGCATTGGCCAGCTTAAACAGGACTGCGATCACTCCGATAACTGTAGATGAGCCGGGTTTATTGACGATACCTCTGGACATTGCCAGTATGAACAGGGCTATGACAGTCAGAAGCACAGAAAAATGGGGTACATTGCTTGTGGACAAAACTTCTCCCATCACAACTTCATTGATACCCCAGAGTGAACCAAACAGGATGAACCATAACCAATTCTTAGGATTTCTCATCAATTTTCTCCTTCCTTAAAAAGGGATACAGTGATACGCTCTGGATTCTCTGTTATTCCTTCCAATGATCGAACCATCCCCAGTATAGCATTAGTGAAGATCTTCTGGACAAAATCATTCATGGGAATCGAATCTCCATCGACATGCAGGGCGATCGATGATTTTCGTTTTGTCACCGATCCTTGGATTTTATCTGCGATCTGATTGATCTGATCTGGCTGGAACACGGGCTTATCTGTGTCGACATCAAAATCAGAGACAACAGCAAAAAGCTCTTCCGGAAGGGTCTCGATCTTTTCGGAGATCCCATTCTTGAGCACTTCGATTTTTTTGATCGTATTATCCCCTTTAAAACCTTCAACCAGAACGATATCAGGGCTCTCGAAGTGCTTAACAGCTATACTTTCAGGGTTGAGATGTTTTTGGTTGCGGCTGAGCACCGCTAATTGTTCCGGCGATGTCATGGATACAGCGTCTGCACCCGCCTCGATGAAACTTGAGGAGTCCTTTCCATCGGTATCGAGCTCAAATCCATGTGCACAGTGTTTGATGACTGCAACGGAATACCCTCTTTGTTTCAGCTCAGGAACCAGTTGTGTAATCAGGTGCGTTTTTCCTGTGTTGGAATTTCCAACAAATGCGAATATTTTCATAAGATTATAATTAGTTTACCGGATATTGTGAAAAAATTGTATATCACAGCCTAAATCACTTGTCAAATTTACATGTATCATTATGTGAGGGCCTTCTTACAAGGAATGAAGAGATAAGTGTTTGCGCAGAAGCGGCCGATAACAAATGCTATGGATGCGGCTATAGCGCCTATCGGATTGAAAACAGCAATGGCCACAAATAAGATGGTGAAAATGGTGACAACTTCTATGGATGTGGCAATGGTGATTGGTGTTGTTTTCTCGTTCTTTACGAGAAGAGCTCTTTGGAAGGAGATGAGAACTGTGAGACTGGGGAGAAGAATCAGGATTTGTGCGGGAAGCCGTGCGAATTGGGTCAATTCCAAGGAAAGTCCTGAAACCTTGTGGAACCAGATGTAGGAGAGAGGTGTTAAGGTGATGAGAGAAAGTGCGCCAATCACTGAAATGCCCAGAAGCAGGGCAAAATTGCGCAGCATTTTAAAATTCTCATTTTTTTCACCTAACAGCGCTATTCCAGCTTCCTGGAAGGAGAGGCCCATACTCCTGAATAGAAACACAAGAGAATTGATCACAGGAAGCACGGCTAAAGATTCGATGGGCATGCGGCTCTGCCCCATAAAAAAGGTCACCATGGGATGAATGCCCAGCCCTAAGATCGATGTCAGCGCCAAAGGATAGTAAAATTTTGTAATATACCTATAACTTAAGGATTTTCCTGCATGCACGGCATGCTCATGAGAAATGAGCTGTTTTACCGAATTATGGGCCATAAACCGGCTGGCAATCGCTTCGGCGCATACGGCTAATGACAGAGAGAGTGTGCCAACCGTCGCTCCGTTAAGAGAAAAGAAGAGATAACAGATCAGAGCTGTGGTTGAAATCGTTGTCAAGCGGATCACTGTTCCATAAGCCACTCGGCGGGTGAGGTTGCTCCGGATCAGGATGCCCTGATAGAAGCGTCGATAACCAATGGCTCCCGGCCAGGGGATTAGGAGGATACAAGCCTGATGTGTTAAGAGTGCGAGATTCTCAGGAAGCCCGATCAAGCGCTGCACGATGAAATAAAAGACAGGCGGGGTGATAAAGATGAGCATGATGAGGGTGCATATGGCTATCAAAGTCAAAGAAAAATTTCTCAGTCTTGTGTAGGATTCGCGATTTTTCACTAGAGCCGTGGAAGAACTCATGAGCATGATGATCGGGGCCTCGATGAGGACGCCAAAGGAAAAGGCCACGCCAAAAGCCGCCAGGTTGAATTTGGGGTCTGTGAGTCTGGCAATGATTGCTGCAAGAATAGGCCCTTCTGCGGCCATCATCAGCCACGTCGCTGCCAGCGG
>JBATYS010000616.1:0-4392 GCA_049674205.1 Candidatus Aminicenantaceae bacterium | reverse complement strand
CCCTGGCAAATTGCGACACTTTACACCCGTGCTGGAAAGAACGATGAAGCCCTCGAGTGGCTGGAGAAAGCCTACGAAGAGCGTGATCCCAATTTTTCGTATATTTGTGTCGATCCGATTTTTGACGACCTGCGCGACGACCCACGCTTCCAGAAGCTTCTGCGACATCTGAACCTGCCGCAGGCGAAATAATCAACAAACCCAACAAAAACGTTGAGGCACAATACAAACCTCGACCAAGTTTCTGATAATAAAGAAGATGGAATGCCGAAGGGGGGACTCGAACCCCCATGAGCTAAACGCTCACATGGCCCTCAACCATGCGTGTCTACCAAATTCCACCACTTCGGCAAAATGGCAGAGCGAGTGAAACCATCCCAGGAAATGAATTATCTATATAGCACTTAATTCTTTTTCTGTTCCGGAGGCTTCTTTTCTTTCTCAGCGGGTTTTTTTTCTGGGTCTTCAGCCTTCTTTTTCGTTTCGGCTGCCTTTTTTTCATCGCCGGGCTGAGTCGCATCTTGTTTGGCCGTGGGATCTTCAGCTTCTTTCTTGACTTCTGTTGTGGCTGCGGGTGTTTCCTGTACGGGTGTTTCTTCACCACTCAGGACAGATCTCGTGGTCCCTCTGCTTGATAAGATCCATAGCCCTAACGATGTGATCATAAAGAGAACCGCACTGATCGTTGTCAGCTTAGTGAGAAGAGTTGCTGCACCTCGAGGTCCGAACACAGATTGACTTCCCATGCCGCCGAAGGCTCCTGCCAGGTCTGCGGCTTTTCCCGATTGGAGCAAAACTGCCAAAATCAGTATGACACAGACAATAACATGAAGTATCGTGATTAAAACACTCATTTTTCTTTATACGCCTTTGTCGCTTCTTTCGCTATCTCTATGAAAGATTCAGCTTTAAGCGACGCTCCTCCAACCAGTGCGCCGTTAATGTCTTTCTCTTTCAGTAGAGAAAAAGTATTGGCGGGTTTGACCGACCCGCCGTACAGGATTATAGCACATGAGCCTGTTTGGTTTCCATACTTTTCTGACAGCTCATTCCTGATAAAACCGTGAACCTCTTGGGCCTGCTCCGGTGTAGCAGTGAGTCCTGTTCCTATGGCCCAGATGGGCTCATAGGCAATGATGATCTTTTGGACAGCGTCCTTGTCTAAACCATCAAGCCCTTCAGATATCTGGGTCTGTACCTTGTTTATAGTTTCGTCCTTCTCCTTCTCTTCCAGAGATTCTCCTATGCACAAAATCGGCGTCAGATCATGTGCTAGCGCAGCCTTGATCTTTTTGTTGACGGTTGAATTTGTTTCTCCAAAGTATTGCCGCCTCTCAGAATGTCCGATGACCACATAAGTACATCCCACATCTTTGAGCATGGGAGCAGATATCTCTCCTGTGTATGCCCCATGGTCTTCCCAGAAAACATCCTGACCACCGATTTGGATAGGACTGCCCTGAAGCGTGATATGGACATCACACAGAGCTGTGAATGGAGGGATAACAACCATCTGCGCATCTTCGAACTCATCGCATTTTTCTTGTAGCGCACTCACGAGTTCAACAGCTTCTGAGCTTGTCATAAATAATTTCCAGTTTCCCGCAATAAATGGTTTTTGATTAGTCATTGTCATTATTATTCTCCGATAAAGCCTCAATTCCTGGCAAAGTCTCGTTGGCGATGTATTCCAGGGAAGCGCCCCCTCCTGTGGATATGTGGGATATTCTATCACTCACACCCGCTTTGATGATGGCGGCGACCGAATCCCCTCCGCCAATGATGCTCAAAGCGTTTGAATCGGCCACCGCTTCGGCGATCTTTATGGTTCCTCGAGAAAATTCCTCAATTTCAAATACACCCATGGGACCATTCCAAAGGATCGTTTTTGCCAAAGCGATGACAGCCGCATATGCCTGAATGGTTTTTGGGCCGATATCCAGCCCCATCATATCCGACGGGATCGGAAAATCATCCAAAGTCTTTGTTCCTTTTCCTGGAGCAATCTCGGTGGCCACGATGTGGTCGAGAGGGAGCTGAAAATTGGTGTTGTTGTCTTTGGCTTTCTTTAAAATCTGGAGTGCCAGGTCTTTTTTCTCTTCTTCTACGAGCGATCGGCCCACGTCATAACCCTGCGCAGCGAAAAAGGTGTAAGCCATGGCTCCACCGATCAGGATATTGTCCGCTTTATTAAGGAGGTTTTCCAAGATCGGGATCTTATCCGAGACTTTGGCCCCTCCAAGGATGGCCGTGTAGGGTTTTTGTGGGGAGTACACAGCATGATTGAGGTATTCGAGTTCTTCGGTCACAAGAAGGCCAGCCGCAGATTTTTTCACGTATAGGGGGATTCCGACGATCGATGCATGTGCCCTGTGGCATGCGCCAAAGGCATCGTTGACAAAATAATCTATACCTTTGGCCAGGTTCTGGGCAAACTCAGGATCGTTCTTTTTTTCTCCCGCGTAAAACCTGAGGTTTTCAAGGACGAGGACTTGTTTTTCTTTGAGGCCCTCTTTCAGTCTATCCACTCCATCACCGAAAACATCAGGAGCTAAGACAACGTCTTCTGTGATCAACTGGGACAGTCTTTGTGCTATGGGTTTCATGCTGAGTTTGGGATCGAACTGGCCCTTAGGGCGTCCGAGATGAGAAGCGCAGACAACCTTTGCATTTTGCTCTAAGAGATAGTTCAGAGTGGGAAGTGCAGCCCTTATACGAGTGTCATCACGGATCTGTCCTCCCTCATCCAAAGGGACATTAAAATCCACCCGCAAGAAAACAGTTTTCCCGGGTAGATTTAAGTCCTTGAGCTGGAGCATGAGATCGAACGCTATATGAATTTCACAAGGTCTTTGAGCCGGCAGGAGTAGCCCCATTCATTGTCGTACCAGGCGAGGACTTTCAAAAGGTTTCCATCTGTTACGCGAGTAAAAAGACTGTCCACAATGGAAGAATGGGGATTGGACACAAAATCAATAGAAACAAGAGGCTCCTCGCAATATTGGAGGATCCCTTTCATCTTGCCTTCTGCGGCTTCCCTAAATGCTGCGTTGACTTCATCCACTGTGACATCTCTTTTCATCAGAGCGACAAGGTCTACCACCGAAACATTGGGTGTGGGGATTCTTATGGCGATCCCGTCGATCTTTCCCTTGAGATCTGGCAAAACGATGCCTACGGCTTTGGCTGCCCCTGTTGTTGTGGGTATTTGGGATACAGCAGCTGCACGGGCCCGTCGAAGGTCCGAGTGAGGGAAGTCGAGGATCCTCTGGTCGTTTGTGTAGGAGTGAATTGTGGTCATGAAAGCCTTTTCGATGCCGAATCTTTCGTGAAGGACTTTTGTGGGAGGAGCAAGGCAGTTCGTGGTGCAGGAGGCATTGGATATGATGTGGTGGTTAGCCGGGTCGTACATATCGTCATTTACGCCCAAAACCAGAGTGACGTCAGGATCGCTTGCAGGGGCGGAAATGAGGACCTTTTGTGCGCCCCCGCTTTCTATGTGCTTGGCTGCATCCGGTCTTTTGCGAAACAGGCCAGTGGCTTCGATGACCACAGTGACTCCCATATCACTCCAAGGGAGGTTGGCAGGGTCTCGCTCTGAGAGGACATTTGTTTCTTTACCGTTTACGAAGATAGAATTTTCCGAAGCTCGGACATCGGCATCCAGGATTCCCAGTACAGAATCATACTTGAGGAGATGAGCCAGGGTTTTGGCATCGGCCAGATCATTGACGGCAACGATCTCGATTTCGGGATCTTGATATGATGCGCGATAAAAGTTTCTCCCAATACGGCCAAATCCATTTATTCCTACTTTTATTCCCATTCGTAAACCTCCTATATGAATGTATCAATTGTGTAACATAAAACCCGCCTTAAATCAACAAAATCCAGGGGTTTCTAGATTCATGGGTATAATTACGGGCAGTTCGGAGGACAGAACCTACATCTCGCTACTTATTAGTGAAATATGATAAAATTCCTCTCAGCATGAAAATATTGGTAACAGAATAAAGGAGATGGGATGAAAGTATTGACCTCTCAACAGATGAATGAGATAGACCGGACAGCGATCGAAGACCTCGGTATCATCGGTCCTATACTGATGGAAAACGCAGGGCTTCAGATCGCCATGGAGATACTGGATTGTTTTCCCGATATCGAATATGAGGAAATTGTTGTCGTTGCAGGAAAGGGAAATAATGGGGGAGATGGATTTGTTGTGGCCCGGCATCTGTATAATCAGGGGTGTCGTCCCCATATCCTTCTCTTGGCAAAAATGAAAGAATTGAAGGGTGATGCGGCACTGAATGCCGGGATTGCACACAGGATAGGTATCAAGATCTCTGAGGCACCGGCAGAGAAAGAGTGGCGGGTTCATAAGAAAGCTCT
>JBATYS010000615.1:0-2219 GCA_049674205.1 Candidatus Aminicenantaceae bacterium | reverse complement strand
AACCGCAAGCATTAGATAAAGAGGTTAACATGTCCAGCTCGGTCTATTTGTCTCTGACGGGTTTATTATCAGGTTTTTGACGTCGCTCGGTTGTTTTGAGCTGACTCCACCAATCGATCCTCTTCTTTATCTCTTTTTCAAGACCAAGATTCCCGGGCTCGTAATATTTGCGGCCCTTTAATCTCTTGGGAAATGTCTCCATATCCGTCGTGGAGTAATCGTAGTCATGGGCATACTTGTATTCTTTCCCGTATCCGACTTCTTTCATCAAAGACGTCACAGGATTCCTCAAGTGGAGGGGGACCGGTTCGAAGGGGCTGGATTCCACATCTTTTTTCGCTCGACTAAAAGCCGTATATGCTCTGTTGCTCTTGGGTGCAGAAGCCAGATAGATCACAGCCTCGGCAAGTGCCAGTTCTCCCTCCGGAGAACCGATAAAATCATACGCCTCTTTGGCATTCAATGCGATCGAAAGAGCTTGGGGGTCTGCAAGGCCGATATCTTCTGAGGCGAACCTGACCAACCTTCTGACGATATAAAGAGGGTCTTCACCCGCAGCTAACATCCTGGCTAGCCAATAGAGGGAAGCATCCACATCACTGTTCCTGAGGCTTTTATGCAGCGCAGATATGAGGTTGAAATGCTCCTCCCCTTTTTTGTCATAGAGGAGGACTCTTTTCTGAAGGGCCTCCTTGACCTCTGTCGCACTGATCCGGCCTTTCTGCGCCAGGCTTACACAGATCTCTAAAGTATTTAAAGCCCGCCTGGCATCGCCATTGGCATAATCGATGATCATCTTCGCTGCCGGTTCGTCGATCTTCAGGTTCATAGATCCCAATCCGTGTTTTTTGTCCGATAAGGCCTCTTGCAAGATCCTGGTGAGAGTCTCTTCCGTCAAGGGATTCAGCAATAGAACGCGCGTACGAGAGAGGAGAGGGGCAATGACCTCAAAAGAGGGATTTTCGGTCGTAGAACCAAAAAGTACAATATCGCCTCTCTCCACATAAGGGAGGAAAGCTGCCTGCTGTGCTTTATTGAACCTGTGAATCTCATCGATAAAAATGACCGTGGGCTGACCATAGAGATTTTTATGGTTTTCCGCTTGGACCATGACTGTCTTTACATCCTTAATACCCGATAGAACCGCGCTGAAAAACATACAGGGAAAATCGAAGGTTTTGGCGAGGATATACCCCAATGTCGTTTTGCCCGATCCTGGCGGCCCCCAGAAGATGATGGAAACCAGTTGGTCGGCTTTGATGAGCTGCGAAAGGATCTTTCCCTCACCGATCAGATGTTCCTGGCCATAAAATTGTACTAGATTTTCTGGGCGCATCCGCTCAGCGAGAGGAGTGTGTGTTTTCTCTTTGGATATCATATTGAATCCTCATGAATTATAACAGAAATCCTGACTCCAGGTCACTTGATCTCTAGATGAGATGGGCGCAAAATGTAGGGACCGTTTTCCAAACGGTCCGTTCGGGGAATGGACCCTACATAAAATTGGTAAAAAAGTAAGACGCTTGACGTGGAAAAGCGACCATGTTAATGTAATGATTGAATTTACAGAGATATCCAGAATGAGCAGGACATAAATCCAAAAAAGTTCCGCTCTATTTATGGGACGGAGTTGGGAAGACAGCCGATGAAACGCAAGATTGAATCTGAGAAACTCGTCTACAAACTGGACGAGGTGGCCCGATTGACTCAACTGGATAAAAAAGTCATCGAGTCATGGGAAAAAGACCTTTATTTCATCCAGTCAGGCCAGACTCGTGCAGGGCACAAAATATTCCGGAAAAAAGATCTGTCGATCTTCCTCAGACTCAAGGAGCTTCTGGAAAATGAAGGGCTCACCTTGGCTGGTGCAAAAAGACAGCTTGAAGAAGAATTGGGAGTCAAAAAAACTGCGGCCATCCATCCGGACAGAATGAAAAAGGTCCTCTACAATGTCCGAGAGCAACTGAAGGATATCGCTTCCACTCTGGAAGAATAGAATCATTTTTCTTCGCTACACAATCGGGGCACTCAGAAACGCTAATTAGTACTCCAGTTTTCACGGTTTTTGGAGGCACTTCCTCAAAGTAAGGATATATTTAAAACTAAGGCCACTTCTGTTATAATAACCAGCCTTATGATCGGGACGTGGCGCAGCCTGGTAGCGCACACGCTTGGGGTGCGTGGGGTCGGCGGTTCAAATCCGCCCGTCCCGATTCTTT
>JBATYS010000614.1:0-1854 GCA_049674205.1 Candidatus Aminicenantaceae bacterium | reverse complement strand
TGTCTCGACAAAAATGAGATCAAAACCAGCTGCCTTGAGCACCAGGAGAATTTCGGGTAGTGCTTCTGGGACTTCCATTTGTGATTTCCGTGTGGCTAAGGAGCGCATATAGACTCTGGGCGATCCTATGGCATTCATCCGGATCCTGTCACCGAGAAGGGCTCCTCCACTCTTTCGCCTGGAAGGATCACAACTCACGATGGCAACACCGACATCCTTTATATCCCGAAGCAAACGCAAGACGATCTCGTCGGTCAACGACGATTTTCCCGCCCCTCCGGTTCCTGTGATCCCGATAACTGGAATCACTTTCTCACCCAGCTTGTTCGACAGCTCATCTTGGAGTTTGCCGATATTGCCGTCCTCCTTTGCCTCTGCCAACTCTACAGCAGTGATCAGCCTTGCAATCAGGAGCTTGTTATCGGCAGAGAGGCTCTTCAAATCAAAGGAATCCGTGTCTACCGTTGAGAAATCCATACTCTGGACCATGTGGTTGATGATCCCCTGAAGCCCCCGCTTCGTCCCATCCTCTGGTGAATAGATCTTTGCCACCCCATACTTCTCAAGCTCTTTGATTTCCTCAGGGATGATCACTCCACCCCCTCCGCCAAAAACTCTGATGCGAGAGGCTCCCCTTTCCTTCAAAAGGTCAACCAAAAACTTAAAAAACTCGATGTGCCCACCCTGGTAGCTGGATACAGCGATTCCCTGGGCATCTTCTTCTATGGCAGCGTCAACGATCTCTTGGACAGACCTGTTGTGCCCGAGATGGATCACTTCTACACCCGTGCTCTGAAGCAACCGCCGGACTATGTTGATCGAAGCATCGTGACCATCGAAGAGAGAGGTGGCTGTCACTACCCGGATATTGTTCTGGGGAGTGTACGGTTCCGTTTCATAGCTCATGGCTTCTCCTTTTTTTCACCCATGGATTTTCCCAATATAAAATCTGTCTGAATCTGAATGTAATCCTCGATCGTGTAGCGGGAGGACAAATACCATCGCCGGAATGTCCACATGTGTCCGAGCACGACGATGTTGTGAGCGATCAATTCGATGGAGTCTCTATCCATCCGGGATAATTCGCCGCTGGACACCAGAACTTTAAGTGCATTCACGAATATATCCGTCAGCCTGACTTCGTTCTCTAGAACTTTTTTCTGCCAGTGGAGGGGGAGAGTTTTTGTTTCCTGGTAAATGAGCAGGATGTGGTCGCTCATCCTGTGGCAAACCAGAAAATATTCACGAATCATTGCCGCCAGGACATCCCGGCCTCCCGATGCTTTACGGAGGGCCTCTGCAACACCGTGTTCAACCTCTGCATGGATGGCATCACAAACCAGGTAGAGGACATCCTCTTTGGACCGCACATACTCATACAGCAATCCATTGGAAATACCTGTTTCCCTGGCGATCTCCCGGGTCGTCGTCCGGTGGAATCCTTTTGCGATAAAAAGCTGGACAGAGGCGTCCACGATCTGACGACGCCTCTGACGGACAAGCTCGGGATCTTTGATATACGTGGGGATATCTTTTGTTTCAGAAAGTGTCTTTGTCATGGGCATATTGAGCGAGCGCTCAATCAATATACCACAATAAATTCTTAACTGTCAAGAACTTTTAGGAAACTGGGAATTTTATCGGGGTGTGACCGAAACGACTGACAGCATTATCATCATACTTCTAGAGGTTATTTTTTTACAATCCGGTGGAGTCGATTCAGGTTGTAGCACTCAAAATCTCTGTCGGGCATTCCGAGGTTAAAGCTTTCCTCCAGCGTATTGTTCATTTTGCTCCTCCTGACATGCCTTTCTTATATTCCGTTATTCGCTTTTGATGCCTTTTCCGATGGAA
>JBATYS010000613.1:0-1965 GCA_049674205.1 Candidatus Aminicenantaceae bacterium | reverse complement strand
TTTTTCCTTTTTCTCAGCAGTAATTTCCGCGTCTTTATTATCTTTTCCTTTCCCCTTTTCAGTGACAGCCCCGCCGCCGACACCCCCTGCTTCGCCGTATGGGATAGGCCCGAACGGAGACAGATCGGGATTCCGTGCTAACGATTTGTGGATTCTTTGAAGAGCCTCTTTCACAGCCCGGCTGGCTCTGCGGTCAGACCCGCGGTCGGCTTCCTTTCCCAGTGTCTTTTTAATGATGGAGACGATTTTCTCCATAACTTTGAGGAATGCCTGGTATTCCTCTGAATCTGTGACAAAATTGGACCGGTCACTGGTGATGAGGAGAAAATCGGCGCTGATCTCTCCCTTGATTCTGGCGACAGCCTTTCCCCATGTCTCCATCCCGAAGAGGTCTCGTTTGACAGTTGCGCCCTTAACTTTGACCTCCACTCCCAAATCCTTGGTGGAGGCCATAGAACTTGGTGTGATGATGATCTCGCCTGTTATGGGGCCGTATTTACAACCTTCCAGGATGGGGATTCTCTGTCCAATGATACTCCTTGGCAAGAGCCTCCGGCCGTTGAGATAAACGTTAAAATCAGGAGCCCTGAGAGGAACTCCCTCGATCAATTTTTTCTCGACTTCTTCAAAATCGAATGATTTTGAGAGTTTGGAGAGCACAACAGTGGTTCCATCTCCTCTCTCGGGATCGGGAGCGAGGATCTCTAAAGGAAGATACCAGGTGTCCTTGGCTTCTTCCCAGGCGTACTTATCGAATGTGACTTTTGCCGCAAAATCCTTGTGCTGTGTAAAAACTTCAAAGCAAGCTGCGGCTGCCAGAGATGCAAATTTTCCAATCCCAAACTGGCCGATTCTGACTCTTCCGAACTTGGGAGACCGGGAGTGGATAATTTTTTCATCGGAACCGATAATGAAATATTGTTTCAATCCATCCAGGTCCATCCCTACACCAGTATCTTGAATAGTGATCTTTTCCGAAGTGATTTCGACATGAACATCTGTTGCGTCTGCATCATAGGCATTGTTGACGAGCTCTCGCAGGAGCTCGACGCTTTCCGTGTAGAGACGTTCTCCGATGGAGACAATGTGTCTTTTATCGACCGTGACTTCAAGATTTCTTTTTTCTTTGATATTCATTTTAAAGAATAGTCCAAGGATAAATCATCTCCGGGCTCGAATCAAGCTCCACTACGCATGGGATGCTGGGGTTGTCGTCGAAGACTTCGTTCCCAAGTCCAGTCATAAATATTTGTCTTTGTTGTCTTTTTTAAGGCGTCCGACGAGGTCTTTCACCTTCTGATCTTGATCCTTGCGGCAGATGAGGAGCGCATCCGGTGTGTCCACGACGATGAGGTCTTTGACACCAATGAGGGCGGTCAGTTTGTCTCGGCTGTAGACGAGGCAGTTTTCTGAATCGAGGAGCATGCTCTCAGCCCTAAGTGCGTTTCCTTCCCGGTCCTTGGGCCAGATATCCAGCAGGGAGGACCAGGCGCCTACATCCGACCATCCGAAATTGCCTTCACACATCAGCACCCCCTTGGCTTTCTCCATGAGGGCATAATCGATCGAGGTGGAGGGGATGGTCTCAAAGATGGCACCGATCTGGGACTCGTCTTTGCCTTGGAGGGCCTGAAGAATTTTCTCCCAGTAAACGTGCCACTCGGGGGCAGATTCTTTGAGCTTGCGGGCAAAAGTTTCCGCTTTCCAGAGGAACATCCCCGAGTTCCAGAAATAATTGCCGGCTTCGAGGAAAACTTTGGCTTGCGCCACATCGGGCTTTTCCTTGAATTCCTGGACGGGATAGAAATCTTCATCTTTGATCTTTTGAGAGTCCTCTAGGGAAAACTGGATATATCCGTATCCCGTGGATGGATAGGACGGGGGGATGCCGAAAGTGATGAGGTTCTCTCGTTCAGCTGCCGCTTCAGCTCCAGCTTCGAGTTTTTTTAGAAAAAGAGGAACATC
>JBATYS010000612.1:0-7268 GCA_049674205.1 Candidatus Aminicenantaceae bacterium | reverse complement strand
TAGGATTTTCTTTTATAAGCTGCGCCAAAAAGACTTCGAAAGACTATCCCATAAAACCTGTTTTATTCACAGAAGTGCAAGTGAAGGATGAATTCTGGCAGTCTCGGATGGAGACTAACCGACGAGTCACGATCCCCTTTGCCTTTAAAAAGAGTGAGGAAACGGGCCGTATCGATAATTTTGCCAAAGCGGGCGGCCTGATGCCAGGGGCGTTTGAAGGCCGGCGTTACAACGATTCCGATGTCTTCAAGATCATGGAGGGAGCGGCCTATTCGCTCACGATCCATCCTGATCCAGAGCTGGAAAAGTATATGGATGACCTCATCGTCAAGATTTCCGCCGCTCAGGAGGAGGATGGATACCTCTTCACAACACGGACGATCGAGCCGGATAATCCTGCCCCAGGTTCAGGTGAGAAAAGGTGGTCAAACCTGGCCTCCAGTCATGAGCTCTACAACGTGGGGCATATGTATGAGGCAGCTGTTGCCTATTACCTGGCGACAGGGAAACGAAATTTTCTGGATGTCGCCCTCAAGAATGCGGACCTCATCGCTCGTGAATTTGGTCCCGGCAAAAGACAGGATTTTCCCGGCCATCAAGAGATCGAGATCGGGCTGGTCAAGCTCTTCAGGCTGACAGGAGATGAGAAATACCTCAGTCTGGCTAAATTTTTTCTTGATGTGAGAGGGCCGGGAAAGTTCGGGAAAAAATTTGCCGATGACTCCGATTTTTCGATCTACAATCAGGACTGGTACTATCAAGCCCATATGCCGGTCGTCGAGCAGACGGAAGCGGTGGGTCATGCCGTCCGTGCGACATACATGTATTCTGGGATGGCGGATGTCGCCGCCCTCACAGGAGATAAAGACTATATAAAGGCCATCGATCAGATCTGGGAAAATGTCGTTTCCAAAAAACTGTATGTGACTGGCGGAATCGGCTCGTGCCATGAAGGCGAGGCTTTTGGCGCCAACTATGAACTTCCCAATGCGACGGCTTATAATGAGACCTGTGCCGCCATAGGCAATGTCTTTTGGAATTATCGGTTATTTCTGCTGCACGGGGATGCGAAGTACATCGATGTACTCGAGCGGACACTCTACAACGGCTTGATATCGGGCTTGTCTCTGAGTGGCGACCTCTTTTTCTACCCGAATCCTCTGGAATCGAATGGAAAATACACATTCAACCAGGGCGAAGCCACGCGCAAGCCCTGGTTCGACTGCGCCTGCTGTCCTGTGAACCTAGCCCGTCTTCTTCCCTCCATACCCGGATATGTTTACGCCCACAAAAAGAGTGTCCTTTACATCAATCTTTTTGTGGAAGGAGAGGGGAGAGTTGATCTCAAGAACACATCTGTCAAAGTCTCACAAAAGACGGATTATCCCTGGGATGGACACATCCATATTAATATCGATCCGGAAACGGAAAGGGAATTTGAGGTTTTGGTGCGTATTCCTGGCTGGGCGCGTAACGAGCCTGTCCCCAGTGATCTCTACGCGTTCTCGAATCCGCAGGAAAATAAAGTCGTTCTGCGCGTCAATTCCGAAACATGGCCCTTAGATCTCGATAAAGGTTTTGCAAAAATCCATAGAAAATGGCAGGGAGGCGATACAATCGAATTGGATCTCCCGATGCCTGTCCGGCGTGTCGTTGCTCATCATAGCGTCGAGGATAATCAGGCTAAAGTCGCTCTCCAAAGAGGTCCTCTTGTTTACTGTTTCGAGGGGATCGATAATGGGGGACACATCCTGAATCGTAGCCTTCCCGATGATATGGATTTCGCTGCGAAATTCCAGCCAGATTTCCTGGGCGGAATCGTTGTGATTCAAGACAGCGCTCCAGATGGATCAGCGCATCTTACGGCAATTCCTTATTACGCCTGGTCGCACCGGGGGGTAGGGGAGATGTCTGTCTGGCTGCCTAGAAAATAATCTGGGGATCCATCCGGAATCATAAAAACCGTGAAACAACTTTCACCTTAATTCTATCTGAGAGAGGAGAACACCATGAACGTTTCCATTCAAAGAGTTTGTATTATCGTGTTGTTTTTGATCGGAGTTTGTTCATTGACTGCTGCACAAGAAAAAGCAACAGATCCCAATGTGACTGTGGATCCGGTCTTGTATAGTCAGCTAAAGTACCGGCTCATCGGACCTACTCGCGGCGGAAGGGTCACCGCTGTTACAGGCATCCCTGATGAACCCTTCACTTTTTTTATGGGCACGACAGGGGGTGGTGTTTGGAAGACCACAGATGGAGGTGTGACCTGGATTAACATCTCAGATGGATTCTTCAAGGTGAGTTCCATCGGATCTGTTGAAGTGTCTCTTTCAGACCCGAACGTGGTCTATGTGGGGACAGGATCTGCGAGCCCTCGTGGCAACATCTCCACAGGAAGAGGTGTGTATAAATCCACGGATGCAGGAAAGACATGGACGCTTAGGGGATTGGAGACAGAGGGACAGATCGGGAAACTCCAGATCCATCCTCAGGATTCCGATCTAGTCTATGCCGCTGTTCTGGGTAACATTTTTGGACCTAATCCAGAAAGAGGGATATACCGCACGACGGATGGCGGGAAATCGTGGGAAAGAATCCACTATGTGGATGAAAAGACCGGGTGTATTGATCTTGTTATGGACCCCAACAATCCCCGCATCCTTTATGCAGGATTCTGGCAGGCGGAGAGGAAACCCTGGACACTTATCGATGGTGGGGACAAGGGTGGCGTGTGGAAGACCACAGACGCTGGGGCCACATGGACGCGCTTGGAAGGGGGATTGCCAAATGGTGTTGTAGGACGAGTCGGTATCGCTGTCTCGCCGGTCAATTCAGACCGGGTCTGGGTGATCCAAGAATCGGTGGACGAGACAGAAGGCGGGATATATGAGTCCGAAGATGCAGGGAAAACATGGAAGCGGATCAATAGAGATCACGATTTTCGTCAGAGAGCCTGGTACTACTCCCGGATCTTTGCCGACACAAAGAGTGAGCACACTGTTTATGTCCTGAACACTGGATTCTACAGGTCTCTGAACGATGGTAAAGACTTCGAGCGCATTCGCACTCCTCACGGCGATAACCACTGCCTCTGGATCAATCCCAAAGATCCCAACATCATGATCCAGAGCAATGACGGGGGTGCAAATGTGAGCTTTAATGGGGGCAAATCCTGGTCGACTCAGATGAACCAGCCTACAGCCGAGATCTACAGGGTGGCTGTGGACAATCAATTCCCTTACCGCATCTACGGCGACCAGCAGGATAACTCAACCATCTCGATTTTAAGCCAGGGAAGTCCCAGCCAGTCTTTCTATGAGGTCGGAGGAGGAGAGAGCGGGCATATTGCGGTCGACCCCAGGAATCCTGACATCATTTACGCGGGAAACTACATCGGAATGATCACACGCCGCGACCGTAAGAAAGGCCACGAAACTCGTATCGACGCCTGCCCGGAGCTTGACGATGGGATTGCCATGCGGGACCTCAAATACCGTTTTCAGTGGAACTTTCCCATCCGGATATCACCACACGACCCTGGTGTGCTTTACATCACATCCAACATGGTGCACAGGTCGCGGGATGAAGGACAAACATGGGAAGTTATAAGCCCCGACTTGACCAACAACATCGATGCCTATCTTAACCGGCCAGGAGGGCCCGTCCAACACGACGTCACTGGCGTCGAGACCTACTGCACGATCTTTGCCTTTGAGGAATCTCCCATAGAGCCAGGTGTGTTGTGGGCGGGTTCTGACGATGGACTCGTGCATGTCTCCCGTGACAACGGGGAAACCTGGATAAATGTGACGCCCAAGAACATGCCCAAGGAAGGGACTGTCAACATGTTCGACATCTCTCCACATCAGCCAGGGTGTGTATTTATGGCTGTTTACAGGTACCGGGACAATGATTTTTTTCCCTACATCTTCCGAACGAAAAACTATGGCCATACCTGGGACCTGTTGACGGATGGGAAAAACGGGATCCCTCAAGATTATTTTGTGCGTGCGGTACGCGAGGATCCCGACAGACAAGGGCTTTTGTATGCAGGAACAGAATTCGGCATGTTCATATCTTTTGATGATGGCCAGCACTGGCAGTCTTTCCAGCTCAACCTGCCCGTCACACCCATCACAGACATGGTGGTTTATCGTAAAGATCTGATTTTGTCAACACAGGGACGGGCTTTTTGGATACTGGACGACATAGGCCTTCTCCACCAGATGCAGCAGACAGATTTGAATAAGGATCTGGTTCTGTATGTGCCGGAGAATCCCTACCGTACTCAGATGCGCGGAACGTTGAACCAGTTATCGGTCTATGCCTACTTGAATAAAAAGCCGGAAAAAGCTAGCATCGAGATTCTCGACTCAAAGGACAATGTGATCCGTACTCTCAAGGAACTCAAGCCAGAAAAAGGTCTAAACAGGTTCACCTGGGACCTCACACACGAGCCTCCGGATAAGATTAAAGAGGCTGTTATATCCTTGAGCTACACGGGTGGTCCGATGGCTGTGCCAGGGAACTATAAGGTTCGCTTAAATGCCGATGATTTCACAGACACCAAGCAATTCGAGGTTCTGAAAGACCCGCGCTGGACTCACATCACACTGGATGACCTACAGGAACAGTTCGATCTTCAAGCGCAAGTGGGCCAGGCGTTCACAAAAAGCCATGAGCTGATCAAAAATGTGCGCGCCATACGCGATCAGGTCAAGGATATATCAGAAAGGGCGACCAAGGCTGGGTACAGTGAGGATGTAAAAACAGCTGCGGATGCGTTGATAAAAAAAATCACTGCACTTGAGGATGAATTGATCCAAAACAAGAACGAAAGCGATCAAGATGCCATCAATTATCAGGTAAAGCTCGACAACCATCTGGCTTATGTCTATTCCTTTGTGCACGAACAGGATTCAAAACCGAACACATCCATAAATGAACGTTTTGTCGAGCTCAAGGCTCAACTGGATAAAGCTGCACAGGACTTTCAAGAACTGGTGGACACAGACCTGAAATCATTCACAACACTTCTGGGTGAGAACAACATCCCTAGGATCATATTCAAGAAAAAGTAGAGCACAATTTAAAACCACCTTTTTTGAGTCTTGCTCCCATGGATGATAAATACCTCAATCCCTGTATCGATAGGGAAGATGTTGTATGATATAATAAATACAACAGATACCAAATGATCACAAATCCGAAGAAACTCCGGAAATTTGAGCAAAACCTCCTTAAAACGGATACAACAAGCATCGATCAAAAATTTCGTCTGATGGATGCGATGTTTAAAGAAGCACGTTCTCTTAGTGTCTTCCCCCTCAAGGACCCTTTAGAAGGGCTTGAAACTGATATCAAAGTCGCTAAGGTCGTAAACAGTGTTCGAAAATCTACTTAAAAAAATAGCAACTCAGCTGCTCAAACAAAATATTCCGTATATGATTATTGGGGGACAAGCCGTTTTGGTTCACGGAGAACCCAGACTAACCAAAGATATTGATGTGACTCTGGGCATTGGCGCGAATGAGTGGCGAAGAATGGAACAGGTGATTCAAGAGAGTGGCTGGCAATATCTTACCAGTGATGTTGAGGATTTTGTGAAAGAGACTATGGTGTTGCCTGTGAAAGACAAGGAAAGTGGCATCCGAATTGATTTTATATTCTCTTTGTCTCCATATGAGAGACAGGCCATCGGTAAAGCCATCGATATTGACTTGGGGGGTGTCGCCATCAAATATGCTGCTCTGGAAGATGTGGTGATCCATAAAATTGTCGCCAGTCGTCCAAGAGATATCGAGGATGCAAAAAGTGTCCTGTTGAAGAATCCAGGTTATGATAAAGAATATATCAGAGAGTGGCTGAGCGAATTTGACAAATCATTGGAAGAGAATTTTGCAGAGAGCTTTGATTATATAGAGGAACAGATAAAACAAGAATCATAAATACCTTTTTTGGTCGGGGTGATTCAACAATCAATAATTTTTGTCTTTATTTTTTCTTGGCCTCATCTGGTTGCAGTGGACAATCAGCGGATAGGGATAGTGCAGGAACTTCTGAAGGCAGCTGAGGAGAGAGAAAAGTATTTCTGAGAGACATGTTGCGGGATTTGTATGCGCATTTGTGGTAGAGTTTATCCTGAATTGTCAAACACATCCCTTATCAGCCGTTTTCTTCTCCTTTCCCTTCCATTGACCTAGAGATTTTCAGTGTGATAGGTTTATTCAAGTATATCAGTGGATGAAAATTGTGAAGTTATTACACACCGGGGAAGATTTGTTCGAAAGAAATCGTCTTAAAAGTAGAGAATTCGTGTGTGTGAGTCTTTAAAGATGTAAAGAAAAATAAGGGAAACTTCGATCAATATCAAAAAAACAAGAAATATTTGATAAAGGAGGATCAACGACCGTGCATAAAAAAATCATCTCACTCGAAATCATCTTGGTCTTACTATTTGTGATTTTGACTGGTTGCACTGTGACCTCGATTCACGATGAGTCCTATGTTTCCGATTCAATCCATACTCGCACCGGACATGAGCTCCGGCTGGAGGATGAGGAGGGACTTTTTAAAATCCCGGATAATGTTTCACTCGAAGATGGGTTGACTGAAGATGACGCTGTTGCCATTGCCCTGTGGAATAACGCTCAATTTCAAGCGGATTTAGTTGATCTTGGTTTTGCCCGAGCTGATCTGATCGAAGCCGGCCTTCTCAAAAATCCTGTGCTGTCACTTCTTTTTCCTCTAGGGCCAAAACAGCTTGAGGCAACCTTGAGTTTGCCGATCGACTTCTTCTGGAAAAGGCCCAAACGTGTCGCTGCAGCAAAACTCAACGCTGAACAAGTTGCAGACAATCTTGTACAGCATGGCCTCGACTTTATCAGAGATGTTTTGCTGGCCTATGCAGAGCTCGTTTTTTCTCAAGAGCGTGTAAAAATTATAGCAGAAGAGTCCGGACTCAGGAGTGAGATTGCAAAAATTGCCTCTGACCGCCTGAAATTTGGAGATATCAGCGGATTGGAAGAAAGTGCATTCCACTTGGAGGCGGCTCGTGCCCTCGAAGCCTTAGTTCACATCACTAGAGACGGTGAGCTTGCCAAAGAGCGATTGAGAACGCTTTTAGGATTGGGGATGGGGATATGACCCCCATTTTTGACACCACTTCAGGGGCTACTTTTCGCTAGCATATCGGCTGGGTATTTTGCCCTTTTCATTGAGATATTTTATCGGCGACTTATACCCAAGTGCCGAATGTCGACGCT
>JBATYS010000611.1:0-5325 GCA_049674205.1 Candidatus Aminicenantaceae bacterium | reverse complement strand
CTATAACCCTCTTCAGCAGCTCGTGTGTGGGCATCCTGATCTTTGAGAAAGGATACCATCCCCTCCTGGATCACTTCCGGTTCTCTTGAACTCAAAAGGAAGCCATTTGTTCCATGGAAAATGATCTCTGGAATCCCTCCTGATGTCACGGCAATAACAGGGGTTTTGACAGACATGGCTTCGATGACCGTTCGGCCAAAAGATTCTACGCTCGAAGCCACAATCAAACAATTCATCAAATGCAAAACATGCAACACATCCCTCCGATAACCGGTAAAGACCACACGCTCTCTGATTTCATAGGCCTCGCAGATCTTTGCGAGTTCTGAGAAGTATGCCTTAGATTTCACTTCGCCGACAATCAAAAGTTTTAATGGCTGGTCTTTTCCAAGTTTCCCCAGGGCTGTGATCACCTCTCTCTGCCCCTTTTCCTCACAGATCTTCCCCACCATCCCGAATATGATGTCCTGATCGTCCAGTCCCCACTGACGGCCCAACACCTGAGTTTCAGATCTATCCTCACCCTGGAGTTGGACGCCATTGTATATCAACCGCACATTCTTCTTGTCTGCGAAGAAAGCCTCCGTGGCCAAAGAGTTCACCAGGACTCTGCACGAAAACCGTACGATTTTCCGGGCCAAGGCTCTTTGTCCGAACATATAGGTGAGTTGGGGAGTCTCCCCTCCTAAAATCTCATGGATGTACCAGACATGAGGCAGGTGTGTCTTTTTTGCAGCCAGAGCTCCACTGAACGACGCGCTGGAATTACTGAACACGAGGTCGACCTGTTCTTTCTTGATCCACCGCGCCAAGCCGAGGACAGCACGCATGTTCCAAATCCAGGCGATGGGCTGCTTCCACATCTGCCGCTTTTCTGTGAGCCACCATTTTGCGGGAATAATCTCGACTTCGATCCCAAGCTTTTTCGCCTCCTCTAAAAGAAGCCCTTCCCGCGGCACAATGAGTGAGGGGTTGAATTTCTGCTTGTCGATCCCCCCTAATATTTGGAGAAGGTTAAGCTCCGCCCCGTTGAGTTCGGATGTATGTGAGAGAAAACAAATTTTTTTCATGGAACTCCCACCAGAGATCTATAGATGGATAGAGTCTGCTCTGCGGTGGATTCCCAGCTGAAATCCAGGACTCTTTTTTCCCCTCTCTTGACAAGGTCTTCTCTCAGATCTGCGTCTCTCAGTACACGTAAAATCACTTCCGCCATATCCTCGGGCTGCTCCGGGTCGAAATAGAGTGCAGCGTCCTGACATATCTCCGGAAGCGCTGGGGCATGTGATGCGATGATAGGGATTCCGGAAGCCATGGCTTCCAGCAAGGGCAGTCCAAAACCTTCACAGAGGGAAGGGAATATGAGCGCAGTGGCTAACCGGTAGATATTCCTCAACTCAAAATCATTCAAATATCCGGTCATATGCACCCATTGTTTGAGGTCATACGCCTCTATTCTCTCCAATATATTGGCAGAGTCTTTCCCTTCTCTTCCTGCAAGGACAAGAGGTATCCTTCCATATTGACTGTGGACGATCTTCAAGGCTTCGATCAGATTTCCGATGTTCTTGCGGGGCTCTTGCGCCCCAACAAAAAGCAGATAGGACGAAGGCAAATTGAATTTGGACTTGACCCGCTCTGTTTCTTCTGGGGCGACTTCACGCCAAAAATCATGGTCGATCCCCAAGTGAGTCACATGGACTTTATCCTTATCCACAGAGAATCTTTTTAAAATTTGCTCCTGGCTGAAATGTGATATGGAGATGACACTGTCGGCACGATGAAGGGACTGCTCAATCCTTGGAGAAAACACATGCCTCGACTCATCGTCACTCAAGTGGGGATACTCCAAAAAGCACAGATCATAAACAGTCACGATCTTCTTGCCGCGGGAAGGTAGAACGAGGGGAGTGGGTGAATGAACCAGGTCCAAGCTCGTCTTGAAAAATAGATCCATGGATGGCCAGCCAAGCTTGTTCCACAAAAAATTGACCATCCTGACCGGATAACGAAAATCCCTGAAGCGCTTGTGGGCAAACGGAGGAACCTTCCTGGGATCAAATCGATCTTTCCATGAGGACGAAAAAAGATAGTACTCATTTTCTTGATCGATCTTTGACAGGGCGAACAGAAGGTTCTTGAAATAGATACCAACGCCCGTTTCTTCCTTCAGAAAAGGGCGCACATCAAAGCCTACCCGCATTTGGGGGTAATGTATTCTCTGCATAAAGAAATGTCAAGACAGTGACACGTTTCCAAATCCGCGATGGTGTCATTCCGATTGATCAGATTATATGATATCAAAAACGAAATTCCGCCTCAGTTTCCCCAGCGTGGAAACTTCGCTCGGGACGTAGGGGCTTCCCTCACATCTCCCCTTGGGAGATGTACCATACCCGCCTAGAGCCCTTCTCACGGTTTTTTCCATCACACAATCTGATCACTCAATAACGCCTTCGAGTATTCATGACATCACAGATTTGGAAATGATAATTCAGGACATTAATATCTTGCTTTGTGATATTTGCAGTGGTAAAATTTTCCTCATTCAGAGAGAGAATATATGCAGGATTTTGAGAGGATCTCCAGCCGAATCGACACCTTCCGTGATGAAATGATCGACATGCAGATCCAGCTGTGTGCTCTTCCGGCTATTTCTCCCTCCAGCGGTGGGGAGGGAGAAGCCGCAAAAGCCGATGCCCTCCTGAAGTTCCTCAACAACACAGGATTCGAAGATATCATAGTCGCAAAGGCGCCAGATCTGGAAGCGGATGCGGGTTACCGCCCCAATATTTTCGCCTATTACAGAGGAAAAAAGTCAGCGAAGACCATCTGGATCCTCTGCCATATGGATGTCGTGCCTCCAGGCGAAATGTCAAAGTGGAGAGGAGATCCCTTCAAGGCCTGGATCGAGGCGGGAAAAATTATCGGACGTGGAGTGGAAGACAACCAACAGGATATGGTGGCTTCTCTTTTCGCCATCAAAGCGTTCCGAGAGGAAGGAATAAAACCCAATTATGATGTTGGTATTGCCCTTGTCTCCGACGAGGAAACGGGAAACGAAAAGGGGCTTGAGTATGTATTGAAACAGTCCAATCCCTTTCGCAAGCAAGACCTCATCATTGTGCCCGACGCAGGAAATGAGGAAGGGACTATGATCGAGATCGCAGAGAAGAGTATCCTGTGGCTTAAGTTCAAGACTTTTGGAGAGCAGGCTCACGGCTCCACACCCGAAAAGGGGATCAATAGTTTTCGCGCGGCATCCTTTTTAGTGACAAAATTGAATAAACTCTATCAGACCTTCAACTATAAAGACCTCATCTTCGACCCTCCCATATCCACGTTTGAGCCCACAAAAAAAGATCCGAACGTTCCCAACATCAACACTATTCCCGGTGAGGATGTGTTCTACATGGACAACCGCATCCTTCCCTATTACAACTTAGACGATGTGGAAAAGCAGATCAAGATCACCATGGACTTGGTAGAAAAAGAATTCAACGTGAAGATCGTCATGGAACAAGAGCAGCGATCACCGGCCGCCCCCCCAACATCCCCGGAAGCACCTGTGGTTCAAGCTCTCAAAAAGGGCATCAGAGACGTCTACAAGAAAGAAGCAAAACCCATCGGGATAGGAGGGGGAACGCTTGCCAGCCCCCTTCGGTGGTCAAAGTTCGAGGCCGCCTGCTGGTCTAAGAACGAAGAGACAGCTCATCAACCCAATGAGTACTGTGTCATCGATAATATGATGGGGGATGCAAAAGTTTTCTCTCATATATTCTTACAACCCTAAACACTCAAATCCTGTTTTGGAGCAGCACAAATGAATGAATATCTTTTAGTGATCTCGACCGTTCCCAGTGAAGACGAGGGCAATACTATTGCACAGAAGATCGTTGAAGAACGATTGGCCGCCTGTGTAACAGTGACGTCGGCAGTCCAGTCATTCTATTGGTGGGAGGAACGCGTCTCAAATGACAAGGAATTCATCCTGTTCATCAAAACCAAAACCAGCCTTTTCCCTAAACTGGAAGACAGGATAAAAACCCTCCATTCTTACCAGGTTCCTGAGATCATTGCTCTCCCCATTCATGCGGGGTCCAAAGATTATCTGGACTGGATCAAACAAAACACGCAATCGTAAAACGTGAAACGTTTTAAACCATAAGCAGAGAAGGAAACATTTCACGATTTACGTTTTGTGATTGATAATGGATGTTTCCGATGGATGTCTTGGGCAACTTTGATGGTGTTGAGATGGATAGCCACAGTATCTGCAACATCTATTGCATATCCCCCCGCAAGCAGGATGACAGTCGGGATCTTCAGCATACGGGCTGATTCGATCACGATTTTATCTCTCTCCTTGAGTCCTTCCAGAGTCAACCGCAATCCCCCCAACTGGTCTTTCTCGTAGGGATCCGCTCCAGCAAGGTAAAAAACGACATCCGGCTGGAATTCTTCGTAAAGGCGCGGAAAATGGGACTTAAGTGCCTTCAGGTATTCCCCGTCCCCTTCCCCTGACCAAAGGCCTATATCCAGCGTGCTCTCGGGCTTTTGGGCCGGATAAATATCCATCTGATGGATCGAGAACGTGAATACGTATTCTTTTTTTGAAAAAATGGATGCTGTTCCGTTTCCTTGGTGAACGTCACAATCAACAACCATGGCTCTTTGAATGACACCCAGGTGTTTCAGTTTTTCTATGGCTACGGCCATATCATTAAAAACGCAAAATCCCTCCCCATGATCAGAGAACGCATGGTGAAACCCCCCGCCGAGATGTGCGGCCATCCCCTCTTCCATCGCTTCCTCCGCAGCGATGATGGTCCCCCCCACATGAAGCTTTGTAAACTGCAAAAGGCCTGGAGAGTACGGAAGCTCCAGTGCCAACATTTCAGCGTGCGACAATTTTCCAGCCTTCAACTTTTTTAAATATCTTGGGGAGTGCACTCTCAAGATGTCGTCGTCCAGTGCGAGTTGGGGCTCTACGAAATTTCCCTTTTTGACTCCCCAGGAGAGAAGCTTCTCGTAAATAAGCCGGTACTTCATGAGCGGGAACACATGGTTTCCGATGTCAACCATCCAATAGGCATCACAGTACACAAACTTGAGTGGAGACCTTCGTCTTAGAACGACTCTAGACAATTTCCTTATATTGACCATACTTGTATTACATATCAAAAAAACGGGAGATGGTAAACTCCTTCCTCAACCGATCGGGCGCCGAATTTATGCAACACATCTACCAATCCCCAAAAAAAAGATGAAACAATTCTTGAAGTTTATTCCAAAATGAATTAGTTTTTATCCTTAATACTCCTC
>JBATYS010000610.1:0-1719 GCA_049674205.1 Candidatus Aminicenantaceae bacterium | reverse complement strand
GCTTGATCGATTTTTTCTCAGGCTCCTTAAACGAATTGGCAGGCTTGATCTCATATCTTACTGTCCCTTTTGTCACGTTTCGAACCGTGATCTCATCGATCGATAGCCCAGGATGCCTCTTCTCTATAGATTTGCCGCCATCGGTCAGTATGAGAGCAGCCAAAAGCGCGCCTACAATAACAACGAGAAGTCCAATCTCTATTTTGCGTCTCATGGGGCACCATTATGGCATAAATTGTGGAAAAATGTCACAGCCAACAATTCACTCTATATAATATCGCATGATGGGGCGGGTTTCCGACCGGCGAATACATTCTTTGAAACCCGCATTTTTAAAAGCCGCGAATAGGCCTGTCGAGGCAAAAACAACCGGCCAAGGTTTCTTTTTGGGTTCGATGGGATATCCTTCGACAATCTTACCGCCATTTTCTTTGACGTACTCGATAGCAGCCTCCAATAACTTTACTGTCAATCCTTTATTGCGGTATTTCTTCTCTACAAAAAAACACACTACAGACCACACTGGATGGGAATCGATCGGACTTAAAATCCTCGATCGAGCGAGAACAGAAAACTCCTCCCTCGGCCCTACAGAACACCAGGCCACCGGCTTCTTCCCATCATAAGCAAGAATTCCAGGGATTGTGCCAGATTCAACAAGGGCTTTCATGGAATTCTTGTTCCCTTCGCCCTTCTCCTTCTCAAACTCCGATCGTTTGATGCGCCACCACAAACACCAGCACCCACCGCAGGCGCCCCTTACACCAAAGAGCTCCTCAAAGTCGGGCCAACGATCTGGAGAAAGTGGATGGAATTCCATTGCAGAATTACTGCTCATCATAAGCAGCAATAGCAGCAGGGAGAACTTGTGTCACAGAATGTCCGGCGGGAGTCAATCCCAATAGGATCGCACTGATGACTTCATCACGTTTAGCCCCCGCTTTCTTGGCGGCCTGCACATGAAAGGGTATGCCACTCTCGAGCCGCAAAACGGCAAGCACAGCAATGTAGGCCAACTCTTTGGTCTTTTCATCCAGTGCAGTGGCGGAAGCAAGACCTTGAACACAATTCATCCAGGCCTGTGCATGTTGTGGGGCCTCGTTCTGGAAAGCGAAGAAAGCCTTACTTATGAGAGATTTTTGATCGCTCATGTTAAATCTCCTTTGATCAAATTGACTGAGCATCTCCAGAATATTAAATCGTTAATAAATTTGCCAGAAAAAACCAAAAAAAACCTTGACAGCTGGACTTTTTTAGATTATTCTGATTTTTCTGATATATCAGATTTTTAAGATATTGTGTAATAGGAGACTTTTGATGAGCAAAAAAGAAAAAACTAAACCCTCCTGTGGAACGAATGAGATGAACTTCTCTTGTTGCAAAGTCGAGGCGGTGGCCAGTGTGGATGAAAGAGGACAGATGGTTCTCCCCAAGGAGATCAGAGATAAAGCGAACATCAAACCCGGAGATAAAATGGCCGTCGTCGTTTGGGAGAAGGCGGGGAAGGTCTGCTGTATCAACCTGATCAAAGCAGACGAATTTGCAGGTATGGTGAAAGACCTCCTCTCCCCAATGATGGAGGAAATGTCGAAGTGAGGAGAATGTAATAAACCTAGTGCAAACTGATATCAAGAGAGAATTTTAGGAGGCAAAAAACATGAAAGAAGAAAAGATCAAAGAATTTGTCAAGAATAGGTACGCAAATTTCGCCAGGAAAGG
>JBATYS010000609.1:0-1975 GCA_049674205.1 Candidatus Aminicenantaceae bacterium | reverse complement strand
AAATGAAAATTGCGCATAATAATTAATTTCGCGCTATTTTTCTAGAATTTTAAATTTTGATCTGGGCAAGTTAGCTACCCCAAAAGAAATAAACAAATTAGTCAATTTTAAAAGTGGCTGGATCGCCAAAAAAACTCAATCCTGCTCGTGTTCCAAACCACATATTACCATCTAGATCCATCGCTATTGACAATACTCTATTATCTACCAAACCATCATCAGTGGTATATGTCGTCCAGTTTGCTCCATCGAATTTGCTCACTCCACCTCCATGTTTGCCGAACCATTTGTTCCCCTCTGAATCTATGGCAATTGAAAGTATCACATTATCAGCCAAGCCATCAGCAGAGATATACTTTGTGTATTCTCCAGTACTCATGTCCCATTTAACAACACCTCCACCAGATCCCGTCCAGACATAATTACCTTCAACAGCTATGGTATTA
This sequence comes from Candidatus Aminicenantaceae bacterium, assembly GCA_049674205.1. GTDB lineage: Bacteria > Acidobacteriota > Aminicenantia > Aminicenantales > Aminicenantaceae > WTAW01. Next base: position 1,529 of record JBATYS010000609.1, on the reverse strand, counting down.
ACGAAATTAGCGCTGGTAAAATTAATCCAACTCTTTTGATTACGAGAGCAGGAAATATTCGATAGAGAAATGGACACTAATAATAAAAAAGATGCCCATTTTGCTGGCTTCATTGTATCCCCGATGGACAGACTTGATTTATATCAAACGGAAAAACTCTTTGTCAAACTTGATGAAGATTCCCTTTTGTACAAAATGTCTCTATATGTAATATTTCGCGATATTCTTAAATTTCCCCTAGGAAATATTGTTATGACGCATAACAGTCGAACGTTGGTTGAAGATATTTGAAAGAATGTATTATTGTTTCCGTATCCCTCCCTGCGGCCCTCCAAAAGTAAGAGCAGTGAGAAAGGAACAAAAATTGTATCTGTGGGATTGGTCACTCGTCGAGGAACCTGGCCCAAGATTTGAAAACTTTATCGCCTCCCAACTACTCAAGTACTGTCAATTCATCGAAGACACCGAAGGATACCGAATGGAACTTCGGTTTCTCCGGGACACAGATAAAAGAGAGATTGACTTCGTCGTGCTCAAAGACAGAAAACCTATGTTCGCTGTGGAATGCAAAACAGGAGATAAAGATGTCAGCCCCTCAATTTACTACTTCAAAGAGCGCGTCCAAATTCCCAAATTCTATCAAGTCCATCAAGGGCAAAAAGACTATAAAAAAAATGGCGTTAGGGTGCTTTCCATGCCTGCATTATGTGAAGAACTCGATTTGCCATGATACAAATGTAATCTTTTCAAAGCAATCTTGGAGGAAACTCATGAAAGCGATTGTATACACAAAATATGGGTCCCCCGATGTTCTTGAACTCAAAGAGGTAGAAAAACCTACTCCCAAGGACAATGAGGTCTTGATAAAAGTTCATGCGGCATCCGTAAATTCGACGGACTTGGGTTTCTTGGAAGGTAAGCCGTATGTGGTCCGCCTAATGTTTGGGCTTCTAAAACCAAAACTCAAGATACTCGGATGTGACATAGCGGGGCGGGTTGAAGCACTTGGCAGAAACGTCAAGAAGTTTCAGCTAGGTGATGAAGTGTTCGGGGACATATCTGGGTGTGGTTTGGGTGGTTTTGCCGAGTATGTATGTGCCCGTGAGAATGTTTTAGCGCTCAAACCGGCCGGTATGACATTCGAGGAAGCAGCGTCTGTACCTCAAGCGGCAATCCTCGCCCTGCAGGGCCTTCGCGATAAAGGACGGATTCAGCCAGGGCAGAAAGTTCTGATCAATGGTGCGGGAGGTGGTGTGGGTACGTTTGCAGTGCAGATTGCCAAATCATTCGGGGCTTTCGTGACTGGCGTGGACAGCACGAGGAAATTGGACATGATGCGCTCGATCGGTGCAGACCGGGTCATCGATTACGCTCAAGAAGATTTCACCAAAAATGGGCAGGTTTATGACCTGATTCTTGATGTTGTGACATATCGTTCGATTTTCGATTACAAGCGTGTATTAAGTCCCAAGGGCATTTATGTCATGCTCGGAGGAGGTTCCTGGGCTCGAGTCTACCAAACCATGTTC
>JBATYS010000608.1:0-5202 GCA_049674205.1 Candidatus Aminicenantaceae bacterium | reverse complement strand
AATCAGAACTGGGACTTTCTTTTTACCTCTGTTCTGAGCCATCGCCATAATGATGTTTTGCTTGAAATTCGCTTCTTCCGCCTTGTCATACGCGCCCTTAAGAACATCGAGGATCCTTTCACTTTTTTTCTGGCCCAACATCACAACAGCAAGTTGCTTAATCCTCATGTTTGGATCACTCATCAAAATTTGGATCATTTTATCTTCAGCCATTTTACTGTCGTTCTGTCCCATGGCCATAATCACTCTCTCTTTGAGCTTAATGCTGGTCGCTTTATTGAATACTGTGATCATGGCTTCAAGGCTTTCTTCATCATCCCTGTTCCCCAACCACATTATGGCCGCCTCTTTGGCTCTCGAGTCTTTATCATTTTCAAGGATCCAGAACAGTTTCATTTTTGCCTTTTCACTGTCATTCTGTCCCATAGCCATAATCAGACGTTCCTTCATTATGCTATCAGCGGTCGAATCATAAATCTTTATAAGAGTGTCCAAGCTCCTCTCATCCTGCTGATTCCCAAGCCAGAAAATGGCCATTTCTTGAACCCTTCTATCCTGATCATTGATTGCCGCCTCGACCATCATATCTCTAGCCTGCGGATGATCGGAATTAGCCAGAATAAACAGCGCTCTTTCTCTGAGCTTAGGATCCTCGCTTTCCTTTATGGTCTTAACTAGAATGGGATAGGCCTTGTCTTTATCCACGTTCATGAGTGCGCTCAAGGCCACAAGCTTCAGCTCTAATTCAGGGTCTTCTTCCTCACCTTCACCGAGAACAATGAAAGGATCGATATCGATTTCTCCGATCATAGCCAGGTTATCTAATACTTTTAATGCTTTTAGCGAACCTAATGCCACAATTCCCCCGTGCTCATCCAGCGCAAGTATATCTTCTGTCCCCTCCAACCCTTCCAACTTTTCCAGATCCTCCAATTTGAGGTGTTCCAACTCCTCCAGTTCTTCCATTTCCAGTAATTCTTCCATGCCTTCGAGCTCTTCCAATTCTTTCAGATCTTCGATCTTCCCAAGACTTCCATTAATATACAACCTATAAGCCGGCTGCCCGCTTTTAACCAATTCCTCTGCGATCTTGACCCTCAAGGTTCGGGCATCATCCACCCAAGAGCTCGCAGGAAATCCCTTGATGAGAGAATTGAGGTTCCTGATGGCATCTTTCTTGTACTTGATCTGTTCTTCAAATTCTTCCATCTGTTGGCCGAGTTTATCCATGCTGTACGCAAGATAATAGAGCGACTGATCCATATATTTGCTCTCTTCGTACCTAGTGATCAAGGTGTCGAATTCCTTGATCGCGCTCTCCCAATCTTTCTTATAGATCGATTTATAGGCCTTTTCATAGATTTCCTTGTCTTTGTAATCTTGCGCCATAAGCAGGCTGCCTACAACAAGGACAAAAGCCAGAAACAATACCAAAATTTTTGTGTGTCTCATTGTGTACCTCCTATAAAGTCTTCAATATATCCATTTTGAAGAGTATGTCCCTTTCATGGATGAATTCCTTGACTTGAGATGGAGCCCACTTGTCATCACTGGGCATGTTTTTAATTTCTCTCAAGACAAGATCTAGATCTTCCAATAACTCTCCAGCCGATGGATCAGACTCGATCACCAGCTTTTTTAACAAAAAGTTCTGGATAAGAAGGCTTCTCATAATCTCCTTATCCAGAGTCATTGTTTCTCTCCCGTTATCCTCTGCCGAATAATTGGCATACGAAACAAGCAGGGGTTTCAAAGTTTCGAAGTGTTCGCTCAACGACTGCTTGATGTATTCCGAAGAGCCCGTTGCCTTTATCCCAGGGGCAGCGGCGATCTGCGTGTCCGACGTTAGCCAAAACCTTCCGATCATCACGCCCAGAGCAAAGATAACAACAACCGATGCTGCCGCATAAACCCAACCTGACCGCATGGAAAACCGCCTTTCTTCCTCTCTCCTTTTGTGTCTTGCCCCCCTCGGCTTCTCAACCATCTCCGTCTGGATGGCACCCCAGCATCTCTCCCAATCTGCCTCGGGCGCACTTTTCTCCTTTGTCTCATCCAGCAATGCAAAAACACCCTTTGTACTCTCCCATTCCTCAACGCACTCCGGGCATTCCTTTATGTGTTCCATCACTTCGCTCTTGTCTTTATCGTCAAGCTCACCGTAAAGCAAAAGCACGATGTCTTCTTTACACTTTTTGCATTTCATAGCGGTTCTCCGGTAAAAAATATTTGAAGTGTTTCCTCATGACCGAGACGGCCCGGAACAACTGTTTCTTCACGCTCCCTTCAGAACATTCCATGCACTCGGCGATCTCCTTGATGCTCAATTCCTGATAGTGTTTGAGGATAAATATCATCCGCTGCCTCTTCGTCAATATGTCGAGCACTTGCTCGAGCTTCTCCCTGATCTCGCGTTTGTGGTGGGTGTTATCTGGATTCGACGTGTTCGTCGCTGCACTCAGCCCATTGATATCATCTATCGGCATGATGTTGTCCTTTTGTTTCTTATTTTTCCTCAAGTGATCGATGCTGCAGTTGATGCCGATTCTGTAGAGCCAGGCTGAAAAATTTGTGTCGGCCCCAATGTTGAACTTCTGAAGCGAATGGTACGCTTTGACGAACGTATCCTGGACAATGTCTTCGGAGTCTTCGAGGTTTTTTGTGTACTGATAAGCCAGGGAAAGGATCCGTCGCTTGTTGTCCTCGAACAGCAGTTTAAAGGCGTCTGGGCTGCCTTCCTGTGCTGATTGCACTAGAGCTATCTCGTCCATTTTCTCTTATCATATACAATAACGCACTATCCTTCACTTTCGTTGACCAAAAAAAGACGTCCCCTTTTTATGTAGGGGGATGTTCCCCGAACGGTTTGTTTGGGAAACGGTCCCTACATCTCACAGAAAAGGTGACAAATAAGGTGACAGTCCCCTTTTTAGTCTGTCACAGTTTTCCAGACGCGCAGGAAATTTCCCCCCATGATCTTCTTGACGTCTTCATCGGAATAGCCTCGCTTCTTCAGCCCTTTCGTGATATTGGGATAGTCATGAGCTCCCCGAATCCCAACAGGAGAGGGTGTCCGCGGATACATATCCGCACCAAGCCCCACATGATCGACACCCGCTACCTTTACCGCATGATCTATGTGATCGAGCACATCCTCTATCGTAGGCATGTTCTCCAATGGCCAGTCACGGCCAGCATCGAGGTGTTCTAACGCAATTCTTAGCTCTAAGTCCTCGACAGGGGGAGTTTTCTTTAACCAAGGCTGACCGATGGCATAAAGCTCATCCGAGGCCTTGTTGTATTTTGGAGTTAGAAACGGCAGAACAAAAACAATCCCGATCACGCCGCCTTTTTTTTTGAGGGCGCGCAACATATCATCACTCGCATTCCGCGGATGGTCATTGAGCGTCCGACATCCTGAGTGCGAAAAAATGACCGGATCTTCGCTCATCTCAATCACATCAAAAAACGTCTCATCCGACACGTGTGAGACATCAATGACCATTCCGATCTGGTTCATCTCTTTCACAACGTTTTCCCCTAGCTCATTAAGCCCATTCCATTTTGGCTTATCGTTACAGGAGTCGGCCCATCCATGACTGATATTGTGGGTTAGCGTCATGGAGGAAACGCCCAAACTATGGAATTCCCGCAAAAGATCCAAACTGTCTTCGATCGCGTGTCCTCCCTCGATAGCTAATGGCATCGCAATTTTTCCGGCCTCCACAATCCTTTCAACATCTGCACCTGTCCTTGCCAGCTCCACTGAGTCCGAATTCTTCTTTATTGCTTCATGCATCGCTTTGATCAATTGAAATGCCTGTTCCGCACACTTATCCGGATAGAGAAAGTTCTGGACAAAAAGAGCAACCACCTGGACATCGACAAACCCTTCCTTCAACCGGGGAATGTCCACATGTCCCGCTGGCAGCCGGTCTCCGATATCAAGCCCTTCATAAAGAACTCGATAAACCAAATCATTGTGGCAGTCCCAAACCAAAACATCCCTGTGCAACTTGACCACGTCTTCCTCTGTACGAATCAAGTCTGGTAGGACAACCAACAAACACGCGAGAAGAACAAGAAGTTTAAAATAAAGCCACTGTTTTTTCATCTCTCACTCCACATTTATCTCAGATTTCACCAATCATGATATGGAACTTTGTCTCACTTATGCAAGTTCTTATCAATAAGAAATCATATTTTTATCAATGATTCAGTCTATTAGTCAGATGAAAATTGACATCGATTTTAGGCTCTGATATAAGCGCAGGAGAGGATATCTGATGAAGGAACATTCGGCAAAGCCATTCATTGCTTTCCATTTGGCAGTTGGGACTCGACTTGCTCTCCGAAAGCTTGCTCCCATCCTGGCCGTTGCTTTTGCTACCTACTACCTCATGAGGCCCGAACTGTTCAACACTGTTTTTGCAGCCCTTCTTGAAAGAGGCTCTCTCCTTATGGGGCTAGTCTCCTCTATCCTTAGCCTGAGCGTCGCCGCCATGGCAGCCCCCCGCATCTGCCTCGGGCTCAACGGCTGGATCCGCCATCTCCCAGCCCGCGGCCTCACACACCGCCGCCTTGCCGGTATTGCCATCACCGTCGCTCAAACGCCCGTTCTTCTGGTCCTCGCTCTGCTCTCACTCATCGCTTTTGCGGTTTTTCAGGTGTCTCCTATTTTATATTTACTCGGATTGCCCATTTTAGGACTGGCTGCCGGCGTGTGTGTGCTTCCCGTCCAGCGCAATCTTCTCGCCAAACCACTCTCCTTTGCCGCCTGTGTTCTCTCGACATCAGGACATTGGATATTCCTCACAATCGCAGTTGTTCTCCTTATCATCGCAGACCAAACAGCCGGATCTCTTTCCCCATCCCGCAAATCCCGCGTTTCTCAAAGATCCTTTTCCAGTTCATTGTCCAATGCAAGCATCGTCTTCCGGGCGCTCCGCCTGAGAATCCTCTTCCCTTATCTGCCAGCTCTCTTTGTTTTAGGTTTAACGTCTCTTTTCCTCGCCAACAACGCCCTTTCCCCTCATCAAATGTTCAGAGCTGTAATTTTCGGCGGAACTCTTTCTGTTGCTATGTTTTGTGCTTTTATCGCAAATAGTCTCGCTGTCCGAAGACCGCCCTGGCCATGGGCACGGTCGCTCCCTTGGTCTGCAAAACAGCGGATTACGACTGATGCCTTGCTGATAGGTCTTA
>JBATYS010000607.1:0-2715 GCA_049674205.1 Candidatus Aminicenantaceae bacterium | reverse complement strand
CTTTGCAAGTATGAATCCATAGTCGCTCTGCCTGAATACAATAGGGCACTGCTCTATGCCCTCCTGACGCTCCGTCAAAACATCTACACCGATCCGCAGAAGCCCATTCAGGTTGATCCCAAAGTGTATCCCATCGGTGAGCCGACACCAGAATCGCCTGTTTTTGTGACAACTAATTTTTCATTGACGTATTTCATTGTCTCAGGAGAAATAGAAAATTCGGGAATTTCCGCGCACCTGGTCGTCTGTGATACAGAAGGACAATCCGTGCTTACAGCTTGGGCAGCAGGAAAATTTGTCGGAGAAACAATTGCAAAATTCATCAAAACAATCAACCTCGAGCAACAAGTCACTACAAGGAAGATCGTAATCCCTGGTTTTGTATCTCAGATCAGTGGAGATCTTGAAGAAAACCTTCCAGGATGGGAAGTCATCGTTGGCTGCCAGGAGGCATCAGATATTCCCTCTTTAGTGAAGAGTCTGTCTCTGTCTTGAAATGTTTGTACAACGGCAAGCGATCAGAAATAGTTCGAATCATCGAAACAGAGTTTAGGATGGCAACAAAGTCAAGGGTATCACAAAAGAAGCGACAAGATCATACAGTAACTTTTCTTCCTTTTAATGTCAAAGTTGTGACACCTTCAAACACAAATCTTCTCGACGCTCTCAGAAAAACCACGCTCCCCATCCATGCCTCCTGTGGAGGAAAAGGAACATGCGGTGACTGTATAGTCCAGATTATTAAGGGGACTTGCCCCACTAAAGCATCCGCTTCACTTCCACAAAAAATCCTCAAGCAGGGTTACGTTTTAGCATGTCAAGCGAATATTGAGGACAATCTTACGGTTAAACTTCCCGAATTTGAGGAACTTTCGATTAAAAGCTCCATTGATTCGCATTTTCTTGAAACAAACCGAGAGATTTTATCAGGTACGTCGGATATCGAGCCCCCTATTAAAAAAATTGTCCTGACTCTCCCCTCCTCCACTTTAGAAGATAATTACAGTGATTTCAAGATGTTAGAGTTCGAGATAAAAAAAAGACTAAATATCAACTCTTTGGATTGTGAATACTCCGTTTTGAAGAACTTGGCACATGCAATCCGCGAAAATGAGAGAAAAGTTAGTGTAATCCTGCTGAATATAGAGGGAACCTGGACTGTCATCGAAGTGCGACCCTATTCATCAAAGCACGGCATCTATGGCATTGCTTGCGATATTGGAACCACCACTGTTGCACTTCATCTTGTAGATCTAGAAAATGGGAAAATTGTGAGCTCGACTTCCAGTATTAATCAGCAGATCAAATGCGGTGAAGATGTCATTTCACGAATCAGTTACGCACAAAAAACAGAACGGCTTCAGGAGCTTCATGACTTGATCATTCTGACTATCAACAATCTTTTAGACAAGGCCTATCAATCAGCTCGAATTTCTCCGCTAGATGTTTACTATCTTTCGGTGACTGGAAATACAACAATGGTTCATCTCTTTCTCAAGCTTGATCCGAGATACATTAGAGAAGCGCCCTATGTGCCAACTGTGAATAGAACACCCGTTATTCTCTCCAGGGATCTGGGTCTAAAAATGAATACCGAGGGCAGAGTTCATTGCGCTCCTTCCGTAGGCAGCTATGTAGGTGGCGACATTCTAGCTGGATTGTTGTGTAGTCCAATTGTCAAGCAGTCGCATAAGGTGTCCATGTTTATCGATATCGGGACCAATGGTGAGTTAGTGCTGGGGAATAAGGATTGGTTGATGAGCTGTGCTTGTTCGGCCGGGCCGGCTTTTGAGGGAGGCGGCATTCGATGTGGAATGCCCGCAATGTCTGGTGCGATAGAGGCGATTAGATTGAATGAGAACGGGAAGATTGACTATAAGGTAATTGATGGCGGAAAGCCGAAAGGCCTTTGTGGCTCAGGCCTGATCGATCTTCTGGCCGAATTGTTCATACATGGCTATGTGGACCGCTCCGGAAAATTTAATAAAAAAAAGATCAAGGATAAACTCATCGAGACTGATTTAGGTGAGGGATTTGTCATTGAAAAAGGCAGCATGTCTTTCTGGGGGAGGGATCTTATCATCACTGAAAACGACATCGCCAACTTAATCCGTACCAAAGGAGCGGTTTTTTCAGCCTGCTCGTTACTACTCAAAAATGCGGGACTGACCTTCGATCAGGTAGATTCTTTTTATATTGCCGGGGGATTCGGCCAAAATCTCGTTATTGAAAATGCCATTCGGATTGGGCTACTTCCCGATCTGGAACGCGATAAATTTCAATATCTAGGGAACACCTCTCTCATTGGAGCTTATCTCATCCTCCTCTCAGAAAGAAACAAGGATCTCGTCAACTCACTCGAGAGAATGATGACGTATCTTGAATTAAACACCGAATCTGGATACTTCAACGAATACACAGGAGCCCTATTTTTACCGCATACAGAAAGGGAACTGTTCCCCTCAGTTGAACAGCTTCTCAATTTGAAATAAAAGAGTGCAGTGCAGACGATTAAATGAATAACGTTGGGCAATGATTCAAATTATATATTAAGGAGATAAAAATGGCTGGATCAATACTCGAACTTATTAAAGAACAAACAGTACTCTTAGATGGAGGATTTGGAACCGAACTCATAAGCCGCGGATTTCCTCAGGGAGCCTGTCCCGAATTGTGGAATGTGGAGAATCCAGAAGTTGTCAAAGAAATCCACAA
>JBATYS010000606.1:0-6128 GCA_049674205.1 Candidatus Aminicenantaceae bacterium | reverse complement strand
TTGGGCGACAAGCGCAGTACACATCGTGCCTGTATTCGGCGAGAGGGGAGCGTTACTGGAGCATGCGGTATTCGATTTATTTTACAACTACCCCTTAACCATCCAACGCCGCATCCAAAAACGGAGGAAGATCCGCGCCCGATTAAAACCAAGATATTGGCATGTGCCGCTGTGCGCCCTTGCGGGCTCTGCGCTGCTCGCGCTCACAGATTGGGGTTATTTCCAATGGAAAGGACACATCCCCACGTTCGGGGAGATCTGGTGGCTTGAAATCTCGGTGCCAGTGCTCACTGCCATTCTGGTCTCTGCATGGGCTGGTGGGGCACTGCTTTCCCGGCGCATTCTGATAGGAGGCCTGAGTGGAGCGTTGACCGGCTTTTTCTATGCCATCTTCAATTCTGCCTTTAGCGTTGTTTTCAGCCCTGAAGTTGAGGGACTTGCGATTTCACAAATTTTGGGCCAAACCGCCTCCTCAGCCCTGTGGAAGATGTTTATCTTCACTCTATTAGCCGTAATAGCCGTGCTCATCTTCGAAGCGAGGCCTTTGAGAAAAACTTCATAAGCTCATTATTTATCACGAGAAAAGTCTATGAAAGGCGTAAAACAGGCAAGATCAACAAAGCCAAATCTGGCGGCGACTGAAGTCGGGCGTTGTAGGAGACATAAGCGATGAACCGAGGTGAAGTCTGGTGGATTAACTTCGATCCTTCAGTTGGAGGCGAGATTCGCAAGAAGCGACCTGCCATCATCATTAGCAATGATGCCTCGAACAAACATTTGAAACAGATTACATCTTTTTGAGGTAATCTTGGGCCTGAGCGTTTCCTCCTTGAATAGTGGCGACAGAGTATTTCTCCTCGACTTCAACGACCACAATTTTCCCAACTGATTCTTCCGTTGAACCCAGGGCGAGGCCCGTGTCCGGATCGATCAATTTTTCTCCTTTACGAATGACCTCAAACTCATCGCCGATCTTAATCCCTGCATTGGCTCCGATATTCACCCACACTTTGTTCCCTTCGACCTTGATGACTCTTCCGGAGTGAGACGAAGTGGCCATTCCTGCCGATTTTTCGACAATCTTCGCCACCATTTTCTTTACAGCTGGATGCATCACTTCATTGGCAAGTCCGTAATCATACTTCTGCTGAAAGTTTGCGCTTTTATATCGAGCACCAACTAAGTTTTTCTCATTCTTCTCCTCTGCCGCAACAACAATCTCGCCAGTCGTTGTGTTGACCAATCTGGCCTGAAGAACAACCTTCCCTTTTGTCACCCCAACACTCAAGCTCTTAAATCCACCTCCTTATCTAATATATTTCACCTTGAATTTCCTCAAGATGCTGTTAAAATAATTACGCATCCTCATGGAAATTTTTCTGAAAATCAAAATAAGGAGGTTTCTATGTCAATTTTTTTCAAAAAAGTGATCCTTCCCTTCTTGCTCATCTTTTTTGTCTTTGCGGCCATTTCTTTTGCTCAAGAAGCCATACAAACTCAGGAAAGCGACACATGGGATGGAATCGAAGTTGATTTGATAAGCTGTACAGTCAAAAACAATATTGTTACAGTAAAATGCAAACTAAGAAATGTCGGATCAGAAAAACATAGCGTGAGAATCGAATACAGATCTAGTTACCTCATGGATGAGGTGAACCAGAAAAAATACTTTGCCCTGAAAGATTCAGATGGGATTTATATTGCTGGCCCCATGGCCGACAAGGGAGATGGAGGAAGATTTTGGTTTGACATCTTCCCAGAAAAATACAGGAGCCTTTGGATAAAGTTCCCCAAGCCGACGGATTCTCCTGAAACAATCACGGTTTCCATTCCAGGAGTCTTTCCTTTTGAAGAAGTAGAATTGAAATAATCATGCTCATGAGAAATTTAAAGTATTCATTCATTCTCGCTCTGGCAATTTTTTGTATTTTCTCTTTATTTGGACTAACAAAATGGAGATGGAGCCTCATAGGGCAGGAGGAAGAAGAGATTACTATCCCACCTGATGCTCATAAAAAGGCCATCCAAGCTTTAAAAGCACTCGGTCCAACCAGAGGAGCAAAAACAATTGATTACCGAGTGGTGAGTATTTTGGGCATTACTCGTGGCATCGAGGCAAAAAGCGAAAAAATCAAAGCCACCTTGGATGATCTGAGAGCCAAAGAAACAGAAACAGAGTATCAAATCGAGCTTTCTGGAGATGTCCTTTTCGATTTTGATAAATGGGATATTAGACCCGAGGCAGAAGAGATGTTAAAAAAGGTTGGAGAAGTCATAACAATCGCCGAAAGCTCGAAGGTCATTATTTCCGGCCATACAGACTCCAAAGGATCAGATGAATATAACCAGGGACTTTCAGAAAAAAGGGCTGAATCCGTAAAGAACTGGCTTGTTAAAAACTCAGGAGTAGACTCTAAACTCATAGAAACCATCGGCTACGGAGAATCCAAACCTGTGGCTCCCAACACCAATCCCGATGGCCTGGACAATCCTGAAGGAAGACAGAAGAACCGAAGAGTCGAGATCGTTATAAAAAAGAAGTAACACATATTTTCATAATCTTTCTTATTGACAACCAAAATACCTCTGAATAGAATAAGCTACTCCGAAGAGGATGATGGATTCTTGGAGTGGCCAAAGCAAGGGATGTTTTGTAGAAAAAAACGAAGCTAAAATACTGGCGAACTTTGGCCAAGGCAGAGGTCGATTTTATTCTGGAAAAGGAAGGAAAAGTCATCCCCATTGAGGTTAAATATTCCAATATATCGGGGCCAAAAATATCCCGGGGATTTAGAAATTTTATTCTCCACTATAAACCGGAGAAAGCTTTAGTCCTCACTAAAGGCTTCTGCGGTGATTTAAAGATAAACTCATCTTTAATCAAATTTATCCCCGTGTGGTACATATAAAGCTGCATCACCCAGAAGGACTTTGCGAACATCAACAACAATTGATAAAGGATTTTTCTTTTCGTCTGGCTTGCTGAGAGCAAACCCCAAAGTCTTATAATATAGAAAAACTCATAGAAAGTTATGACCACATCTCAGAAGTTAGCCAGAATATTGAATCGTTAAATAAAAGAATTAAGGTGTCATTGCCGATTCTAACACAATAAAACTCGTATCCGTTCTGGGCCAGGATCCGGGTGGCAGATCATTTTGCCACAAAACTAACATTTTCGGTGGCCCACTTTTACGGGATGAGGTCCCCAGCAATTCATTCCAACCGAGGAATCCTATACTCCACCCTTCGACTGGGAGGCTGGTGAACGATATCCTCGTACCCACTCGCTCTCCTGAACCACAGCTTGACTTGCTCCATGAAACCCGTGAATACCAGGAAGATCCCCTTCAGGATCACCCCCGGGCCGGCACTGCCAAGGACTTTCCCGTACAGTCTCATCGTATTCCAGGCCTTCATCCTGGCAGCCCTGTTGGGTGCGAACAAGAGGGCGGGAAGCAGGATGGGGCGCAGGTTCAAGGCGATCTTCTGGAGACGTCTGATCCTCTGGCGCATGAAAACGTCGTCAGCAGCATGGTCACTCTTCTCGTATCGCAGACTCTCGGGGTTCCAGACAAGCGACTCCGCCTCCCTCCATGTTCTATCGGCCTCGGCCTTCGCATAGCCTCGGACGGCGGTGATCGCCATGTTGAGGATACCAGGTCCGCTGGCCTCGTATTTCCTCCTGAATGCTTTTTTCAGCAGGTTAGCCTGTTCCTTTGGATCAACGATGTGCGGGTGGTTCCAGTTCAGTTCTCCCGCGCCGTGGTGGAAGCGAAAGTGAATGTCCTTGAGCCTTCCCTCGCCGGCAAGTCTTGCATACAAGCCGGTGCATGGACAGGGTGTGTAGTTCATGAACTGGGTCATGTCGGAACCGAGACCGATGATCCACTCGATGTCTTCCCTGATGGTCGCCTGGTCATGGTGGTCAAGGAAAAGGATGCCAGACGTTATCACCGAGATGCCATTGTCCTGGAGCTGAGCTATCAGTTTGCCGATGTCTATGTCCTTAAGCTTCGCATGGGTATTGGCCCTTGACTCGACACCGATCCAAATCATGTGTATGCCGAGTCGCACGAGGAAATCGATGCCCACATCGGTGGTCACCTCAGCAGAGGAGAATATGTCGAAGACGTAGGCCTTTCCCTGTGCCTCCAACTGGGTAAGAAGTTCCCTGGCTCGTTGGGGTTTCTTGAGGAAATTCTCATCGATAATGGTAAATCCCCTTGAACCCAGTTCCTTTTCGGACTTCAGACAGGCATCGAACACCTGGGCCCCGGTCGACATAAAGGGCACATACTCCTTGCCGAACTTGAAGGAGGTGGCGCAGAACTCACAGGCATTGTTGCACCCCACCCCGGTGAGCAGGATCGACCCCTTCGTGGGAGTTCTTGCCCCATAGATGTACTCGTAAGCTGGGCCCAAGAGGGCAGGATGCACGATAGGTGCCGATGGGTCTTCCCCGAAGTACCGCCTCAGCCACTCCACACCCTCGCCCTCGCATACACTGTCGTGGGGAACGATGGTCTCCAGGGCAGGGACCATGGTGCCGAAGCCGCCCAGTATTATCTTCATCTCAGGGTGCTTAGATCTGATGTGCTCGGCCATCCTTCGAGCCTTTAGGATGTTGGGGACGATGAAGGTGATGCCCACGTGAGTGTAACCCTTTTCCAGTTCCCTCGTGAATTCTTCCCAGGTGGGAAAATCGAGAACAGTTGCAGGCACCGAGACATTCTCCGCGAGCAGGTACAGCGGGAAGCTCCAGTAGGACTGCCGGGGCGAGTGGACTCCCTGCTGCCTCGTGATCTGGTTGTTTAAGAGCTCCATCTGCATTCCAGTTCCCTCCGCGTAATCGTCTCTCACCCCGAAGGGACCGAAGACAGAAACCAGAAGGAGTCTTATCGGATTCATGTGCATCCAATCTCCTCATCGACGGATAACTTCGAAATAGCAATTGACCTATTAACCAATATTCCCCATATCAACTTCACAAAAAAGAATATTTGACGATGAATCGCTCTACTCTTTATATTTCCACTTTTTCTGACATAGAACACCGCCTTTTTATCCCATCTTAAATCAACATAATGCCATTTTGCTTGCTTGTCAACAGTCTTCTTCCTCAAATTCGAGATCTAGAGATATCCGTCCATCGATTCCGAATTTGTGAAGGCCTAGTTAAACAGAACAACATCGTAATCGGTTAATCCGAGACAAAATCTCAGCAAATATCTCCCTGCTTATAGCAACCTCCGCCATTTGAAACGTGACATACCTACTGTGTCTAAGAACCTTAGCCCCGATCTTTATAAGTTTTACAAGTAGGCTCCGAAGTGACCAGCACTTGATTTTTCCCGGAAGAGCCAAACGTCGCAGAGAGTTGCCCAGATTATAGGCCAGAACAAACAAACCTAACCTCACTTGATTCGAGAGAAAATGCTTGCATGAAAGTCGCGTCCAGTTGAGAGCATACTTGCCTTCTTTTATCCACTGCTCAGCAATCCCTCGTCTATTGTAGAATTGAACTACGCCCTCTGCCTTAGCACTCATATTGGTTACTATAAAACCTACTCTCGGGAATAAATCTCCCTGGTGCCATTCAACTTTCGCCACCACACGACGCCTCTTTTGCCAGCTGGCCGCCTGGTACTTGAAATCATGAAACCACACAACCGGCTTTCTCGAAGGACGACCAACAGAACGGGTCAGCAGATGTTTAATCTCATCATATAAGACATCATTTGCCGGAAGACGGATAGAATACAATAGACCTTTTTCTTCAAGGTATTCATAAATCTCAGGTTTTGCAAATGCAGCATCACCCCGAAAGTACTTCCTGACTTTCTTGTTCTCATATCGCCGGACAATAGGTTCCAGCAGTTCTTTCCAGCGATCCGCACTGTGAACATTACCTGGACGCAGCATTGCTCCTTCACAGTCCCCATACTGGTTAAAGCAAAACAGAGGATGATAGCAATGGGATCCAAAATGACCATTGTATGCAGAACCTTCTTGCTCTCCATGTACCGGACTCTCTGAACTGTCCATATCAAGAATGATTCGATGATGGGAAGACCTTTCCATTGCTTTTTGAACCCAGCTTCCGTTAATTTCAGACAAACCTTCAA
>JBATYS010000605.1:0-10661 GCA_049674205.1 Candidatus Aminicenantaceae bacterium | reverse complement strand
ATTAATTCATATAGGCAAGTCTCTAAATGCATAGACCGCTCTTTTCTGTACTATTTATAAATGTGTAGCCGCCTAATCCCGGATTTGTCTTAACTTCTCTTCTTTGGTATGTCTTCCGAGGAGCCTTCACCTTGCCTGTAGATGCGATAGGTGGGATAGGCAAAGTCAATATCCGGTTCCTTGTTGAACCTGTCTAATATAGAATGGCAGATTGCATCTTGAGTGGATCTTCTCTTTCGGGCTTCTGTAAGATACCTCAAAGTTAATTCTACACCGAAATCAATGATGTTTGTCCAGACGATAGGGGTGAGCTTTTCGTAGTGAATCATATATTTTTTAGACATACGTTTAATCTTAGCTCTTACTTTTTCGCCTAAATCCACATAATCCTTTGATCCTATTTCCTGGATGATATCTTTGGCCTTCTTCCAGTTGCTCTCAAAGGTGACTACAATCTTGATTTCATTCCACAGGTATTCGAAACCTCTTGTGTAGTTAAAGATTGGCTCAGTAAAAACCTTTCCATTAGGACAGTGGATTACTCGGCCCGTGCTCTGGTCGGCATCAACCCAATTCCCTATTTCTAGAATGGACGTGTAAAAAAGTCTTATATCTATCACATCTCCCTTGATATTTCCGATCTGAACTCTATCACCTGTCTCGTATGGTCGTCTTATTAAGATAAGAAGCCATCCGGCTATAGAAGTAATGGGCTGGTGAAGAGCTAATGTCAATCCTGCTCCCAAAACGCTCACAATAGTGGTTACAGAACCAACTCTTTTTATCCAAATCAAGATAATGGTTAATAGACAAACAAAAGTTGCGATATAAATGGTAAATTTTCTTAATGTATATTTCCTCTTTATATCTTTAATTGTTCTGTTGATAATTTTTTTAACTATGAGGGTAATGAGATACGTCACAAAAATGGCAATAAGGGTCAAAAGAATTTGAAGAAAAGCAGGGGAAGCGATGAGTTCATTCATTTTGTCTTTGTGAAAATATAACATAGGAAGTTTTTTAATTCAAAAGCTTGTAAAAAACGAATTTAGTATCCCGACTTAAATTAATCTGGATATAAAATCTTAGGCTAATGAGAATTTCTCTTGATCAGCCAATACGTCCCACCTCTTTTCAAAGTCAGATTTGATTCTTTGGAAGGGATTTGATACTATACAACCACATGACTTTAAAATTCATTTAAATTGCCCCCATCATAATTCCCCACTTTGTTTTGTATTTTGGGTAAATTTTGAATTGATGCGCATGTTTGTTTTGAGGAATGTCAGAAACGAATGAGAAAAAAAATTACTCCCGATCGAATCATAAATGGTGATGTCAAATACTCGCTCGAGGATTTTTTCAAAGAGCTTTGGAAAGACATCGAAGCTTCAATATCTAGAGACGATTTTGCTCATATCTCTAACATCAAAGAACGAAGCAGAGAGTATAAAAAAAGTGTAAGGGAGGTTTTTAAGTTTGTGTACGAAATATGCTTTCAAGCCGCGATAAATACTCCCCGCTTAAATAGGATTCTCGAAAAGGCAAGTGACGAAGAAAAAAATATCATAGAGAAAACAATAAAATCATATAAGGACAGTATCGATATCTTGCGCGCAATTTTCGTGAGAGAAATATCAGCCGAAATTGAAAAAGGTTTAACCAAGCGACAGGCCGCCAAGTTCGTTGTTGAGCGCAGTAAAAACAGATGGATTCATTTTTTGAGAAACCAAGCAACATCCAAAAGAAAATAGCATGATATCGGAAGAAATTTAATATGAGCGTGCATAATATTTTGCAGACTGGAGATCCCGTTAAGATCTATTTGAAAGAGATGGGCAGAATTCCGCTCCTCACGCGTGAAAATGAAGTGGCCATAGCGAAACGGATGGAGAGATGCAAAACGAATATCTTCAAAACCCTCTTACAGACGCGCTATTTATTACAGAGAATATACGAACTCGAAGACAAGCTAAAACTTAACCCAATAAAATTTCACAGATTATTCGATGACAACAATGAAGAGTTGAAAAAGTCTAATCTGGAGAAAAAACTGGAACGAATATTCTTCAATGTATACAAGATTAAAGATTACCATGCGCAGTTGAGGGGTATTCCTCAAAGAAAGAAAAACACCATAAAGCGAGCACGCCTTGTTATTCTGATCCTTCATGCCATCCAAAGGCTGCATATCAAACCAGTATTTTATGAAGACATTTCTGAAGGCCTCTGTGCCAAATATAAGGTCATGTACGAGCTGGATCAAAGCAGAGATGAATTGAGCCGGCAAATATCGAGATCGCGGAGCAAGAAAGCAAAGATGAACTATCGGCAGAAGAAAAAAAGCATAAACAGAATGTATAGAAAATACAGAAGAGAAACCGGCCTTGACACTGAGGGATTAGGAAAAATTCTTCGATCCATATCCATTGAAAAAAGAGCCGAAACACAGACGAAGAGTGTGTTGGTAGAGGCGAATCTCAGATTGGTCATATCCATTGCTAAAAAATATTTGCAAAGAGGCGTTGATTTTCTGGATTTGATCCAAGAAGGGAACATAGGATTGATCAAGGCCGTAGAGAAATTCGATTACAGAAGAGGATATAAATTTTCCACATATGCCACATGGTGGATCAGACAGGCGATCACAAGAGCTCTCGCAGATCAGGCACGCACAATTCGAATTCCCGTGCATATGATCGAAACCATCAACAGATTGAACAAAGTTTGCCGACTGTGGGTTCAGGAAAACGGTCGCGAGCCTACTCAAGAAGAGATTGCAAAAAAAATGAGACTCCCCATTAAAAAAGTACGCAAAATAATAAAAATCCAAAGAGATCCTATTTCATTGGAAATCCCAATCGGTGAGGATGAGAATAGTCTTTTGAAAGATTTTATCAAGGATGATCGGTCGCCTGTACCGGATGATGTTTTCATTCAGATCAGCCGCAAAGAGAAAATAGAAGAAGCTCTCGATTCGCTGAATAAAAAAGAAGCAATGATTTTGAAGATGCGCTTCGGGCTGGGCAGTGGGAATGAGCACACTCTAGAAGAGGTGGGAAATCAATTCCGAGTCACTCGAGAACGCATCAGGCAGATCGAAGCAAAAGCTTTACGAAAGCTCAGACGTCCAAAGTCGTACCAAATGCTAAATTCTCTTCTGGATACTGGCGCTCCCTAAACATAAAAAAATCAACAGGAGATGATAAACCTGGCTTTTGTTTTTATTAAGAAAGATGAATCCTTGGAGAACGCTCTCAGAAGGTTCAAGAGAAAAGTCCAACGAGAAGCCATTATGAGAGATATCAAAAAAAGCTCTGTTTACGTCAAGCCCGGAGATAAGAGACGAATGAAAGAACACCGGGCACTAAAGCGCATGCGTAGATATCTCAGGCGAAAAAAGGAAAGAGAACTTTGGTGATCAGATCTTTTCCGATTTCGCCATACGTTTCATCATCATATATAATGAGTTCGATATAATTTCGTATCCATCAATATAGCAAAATATATGTTCAAGAATTAGAACCCTAATTTGACTCATCTCCCATGAGATGTTATAAAATCCACTCACTCTTTGGATTCTGCTCGACAGGAGAAAATTTGGATGAAAAGTTTGGATGATTATCTTCCCATCGTTGGCGAAAAAGTGCTGGGACAAATCTATCAGAAAGCCCACCGATTGGTAAACAAACACATTGTGCACATCAATTCCACGGCTTATGGAGGCGGAGTCGCTGAAATCCTGAATAATCTGATTGTGTTGTTCAATGATATAGGGGTGGATTCGGGATGGCGGGTGCTGATCGGTCCGTCTGATTTTTTCTCGATCACGAAGAAATTTCATAATGGTTTGCAGGGCAATTCTATTAATCTAAGCAACAATAAGAAAAGACTTTATTTAGAAGCGAACGACCGATTTTCTCGATTCACACACTTGGACCATGATTGTGTGATCGTGCACGATCCGCAGCCTCTCCCTCTCCTCAAATTTAATAAAAAGATACAGCCCTGGATTTGGCGCTGTCATATCGATATCACTCACCCGAATCCAGAGCTCTGGAATTTTGTTAAAACATTTATCCTCCGCTACGATATGATGGTCATTTCCAGCGAGAAGTTCAGGAAAGACGACCTTCCTCTAGAGCAAAAGATAATACATCCGTCTATCGATCCATTATCCCCGAAAAACATGGATCTCTCAGATGGTCTCATCGCGAAAACTTTAAAAAAGTTCGATATTCCAGTGGATAAGCCCCTTATTACTCAGGTGTCTCGGTTCGATCCGTGGAAGGATCCTGAGGGTGTTCTGAACGTCTTTAATGAAGTGAAAGAAAAGGTGGACTGCCGGTTGCTCTACTGTTATAACATGGCTCCGGATGATCCAGAAGGCATTATCATATACAACAAAATGAAAAAAATCGCAGGAAAATATCTCCAGAGCGGTGATGTTCTCTTTAGACTCGGAGACAATCAGATCCTGGTGAATGCCCTTCAGAGAGTGTCTTCGGTTGTTCTACAAAAATCGATCAGGGAAGGATTTGGGCTCACGGTTTCGGAAGCTCAGTGGAAAGAGACGCCAGTTGTGGCCTCGCGTGTGGGAGGAATTCCGGAACAGGTGATTGACGGTAAAACCGGATTTCTAGTAGATCCTCAGGATATCAAGGGATGTGCGGACAAAGTGACCACTTTGATCAAGGATAAAAAACTGGCTACCAAGATGGGCAAAGACGCCAAAGAATTCGTTAAACAAAAGTTCCTAATTACGCGCCATCTTGACGATTACCTCAACCTCCTGATAGACGTGTTTAATCATTAATAGAATCAATTCCCCGAACTAACCGAAAAAAATTGCTTCCAGTTTTTCGTTTCCGATATCACAAATTGGGTCTCTCGGAACATCAATCATCAGCAATTTGAAATTAATTTATCTACGCGTTAAACTATAAATGAGCTTATCTCATGCCATCAGCAAAGCAGAAATCAGGCCGTTTGATCATTGTCTCCAACAGGCTTCCTGTGTCCATCACAAAAAGAAAAGGGAAAATCATAGTCCAGCAGAGTCCGGGCGGGCTTGCCACGGCGCTTCGCGCTCTGGGGACAGAAAAAGATGTTGTTTTTGTTGGATGGCCGGGCTACATGCCAGAGAGTCGCAAAGAACAGGAATTCATCGAATCAACCCTGAAAGAGGAGCATAACTGCTTTCCGGTTTTTCTGAAGCGTAGCGAAATCGACAAATACTACTATGGTTTTGCCAATCGCAGCCTCTGGCCGCTATTCCACTATTTCACCTCTTATTGCACCTTTGAAAAATCGGAGTGGGAAGCCTACCATCGCGTCAACCAGAAGTTCTTCAAAGAGATCATAAGTCTCTCCGATGGTTCGGATACCTTCTGGGTTCATGATTATCACTTGATGCTGTTGCCGCATCTGTTGCGTACCTATTTTCCTAAAACCGACATAGGATTCTTTCTTCACATTCCCTTTCCCTCATCTGAGATTTATCGCATACTTCCTTGGCGTAATGAAGTGCTGGAAGGCATCTTGGGAGCGGACCTGGTCGGTTTCCATACTTATGAATACGCCCGCCACTTTTTGAGCAGTGTCCTGCGTCTTTTAGGGCATGAACAAGAATTCGGCGCCATTTCTATCGAGGACCGCATGGTTTTGGTGGATAATTTTCCTATGGGAGTCGATGCTCAAAATATCATGAGTCTGCTCAAGCAGGAATCGACGAGAAACGACATTAAGAAATTCCAAGATGTGGTTCAAAAGAGAGACCGAAAAATCATTCTTTCCGTCGATCGTCTGGACTATTCTAAAGGCATTCCCCACCGGTTGCTCGCCATTGAGGACTTTCTTTTGCGGTATCCGGAATGGCGGGAGAAGTGTGTGTATATCATGCTCTGTGTGCCTTCCAGGACTAAGGTCCGGGATTATGTCCTTCTGAAACAGGAGGTCGAGAGCTTAGTGGGAAAGATCAACGGCCGTTTCGGCACCCCCGGTTGGATGCCGATTTATTACATGTATCGTTCTCTTCCTTTTCAGAGGCTTCTCCCTCTATATACTCTTGCCGACATTGCTCTGGTCACGCCCGTGCGAGACGGCATGAATCTTGTGGCAAAAGAATATGTCGCCTCAAGGACGGAAGATACGGGTGTTCTCATTTTAAGCGGCACAGCGGGCGCTGAAGCCGAGCTGGGTGAGGCTTTGATTGTCAATGTCTACAGCAAAGATGACATTGTCAATGCTCTCGTCCAGGCTTTGGAGATGCCGGAAGAAGAGCAGTCGCGGCGAATGCGTACCATGAGACAACGCATCATCGAGTATGATATCCATCACTGGACCAGAAGTTTTATTGCAGGACTTGAAGGAGCCAACAAACTCAAATCCCAAAGGGAATACCGGAGACTGTCCGAAAAGTGGAAGAAAAAACTCCTTTCCGATTACAAGAGGAGTACAAAACGCCTTCTGCTTTTTGATTACGACGGAACCTTGATCTCATTTGCCAAGAAGCCCGAGGACGCTGAACCGGATACGGAACTCAAAAGGTTGCTTCTTTTTCTCGCGAAGAAGCGCAAAAATCACCTCGCTATCGTCAGCGGACGCGACCGTTCGACTATGGACCAGTGGTTGGGAGACATTCCTTGTGCCTTGGTAGCCGAGCATGGAGCTTGGATCCGTGTGGACAAGCAATCGGATTGGAAAGCCCAAAAGACCATGTCCCACGACTGGAAATCCCAAGTGATGCCCATATTGAAAACTTATGTCGCTCGGGTTCCAGGGGCACTTGTTGAGGAGAAAGAATTCGGACTGGCCTGGCACTATCGTAAAGCAAATCCCGAGCTGGGAGAAATCCGCTCGTGTGAGTTGTTCGACAACCTCAACGAGTTTTTAGCGAACACGGATTTGCATCTCATGCACGGGAAAAAAGTGATCGAGGTACGCCCAGGTGGAGTCAACAAGGGCCAGGCAGCTCAGAGTCTGTTGAAAATGGATAGATTTGATTTTGTGCTCGCCATCGGTGACGACTGGACCGATGAAGATTTGTTCAAGTCCTTGCCAGAAGGGGCCTACTCCATCAAGATCGGTTTTGGAGCGACACAGGCTCAATATTTTCTTGACTCTCCCCAGGCTTGCCGTCGTTTCTTGCATGATCTTGCTAAGAAATGACGCCATCAATCAAAATTTGACTCTCCCACAGAGATTTGATACTATAGTTAACAATGAATTTAAAATTTATTTAGACCTGCCCTAGAGATCCTTCCTTTAAATCTCCCCATCATGGAAGATTACAAAGTGTTGTTGATTGCTGTTTTGGGCGGGCTATAAGGAATAAGACCTGGAGAGATACAGTGCGAATCAAAAAGATCCTATGGCCGTCTGATTTTAGCGAACCATCTTACGAAGCGCTAAAGGTGGCAAAACAAATGGCCCAGCATTTTAATGCAGAACTGTATCTGGTCCACGTGATAACACCTCTGCCTCCTTTTGCTCCACCCCCGAAAGACCGGCCCAGTTTTAACGTTTCCGCATACGTGGAAAATCTTCGGATATCTGCGGAAAAATCGTTCCAAATATTGATTGATAAAAAAATTGGAAATAAATTTAGAACCAAAGCAGTCATCGCCAACGGTGACGCTGCCGTTGAAGTTGCCCGAATTGCCGATAAGGAAAAGGTCGACCTTATCATCATTGCCAGTCATGGAACAACGGGATGGAAGCGATATTGTGTAGGATCGGTGACCGAGAAACTTGTAAGAATCTCACAAGCTCATCTCCTGATTGTAAGCAAGTCATAAATAGGGATTTGTGTGCATATGGTCAAAACAGGATCGGATGATATGAATAAGTACATAAATTCGAAGGAGTAAGCGAAAATGGCTGGAATTGCCGGAATTGATCAACTGGGAAAAGAATATACGGTCAAAAAAATGTTAAGCAAGATTTCTCATCGGGGAAATGCCGGGTGGCATGTCCAAGAGGTTGAAAATGCAACATTCGGCATAGTCTATTCAGAGCCTCAAGAGGATTCTCTTTTTCGAATGAAGCGAAAAAACGAAGCTTTGGATGGCAATAGCCCTGGGCATCAAGCACTAGTTAAAGCCAAAGAAGATGGATTAGTTCTTAAGCGGGATCCATTGGGTGTCGCACCTCTTTATTATGGAGAAGATGAAGGGGGATCTCTTTATTTTGCTTCTGAAGTCAAGGCCTTGGTTGATTTTTGTTCTGATATACATATTTTGCCCCCTGGTTATAGATTTGATGGGGAACAATTAACTTCTTATTTCGAACTAAAAGAGAAGCGGCCATTAGATGATGAACCAGATATTATAGCTGGCGATCTCAAGCGTTCGATCATAAACTCTATCGAGCGAAGGGTTGAACCAAAAAACATAGTCGGCTGTTGGCTTTCCGGTGGATTGGATTCGAGTGCTTTAGCTGCTCTCTGTAAACCACGCGTAAAAAAGTGTGTGTCGTCTAATGGATTTGGACAAACCTGCTGATTCCCTAAGCTACAGTTTCGCATTTCATCTTAACCTTAATTTATCCCTTCAATCAAGGCCATTTTTTGATTCCATTTTCTTCTCTGTTTCATAGTCTTGGCCTTGATCTTTTTCCTCTGTTCCAGGATCTCCCGGTCCCTGCCAAAATACTTATCACTCGGTGTTACATTATCAATGGCCTCATGATAACGTTGATTATTATAATAATTGACCCATTCGCCTTTCCGAGTACGTAACTCCTCTGGCGAATAGTAAATATCCAGAAGGATCAGGTTCTTCATCGATCGGAAATATCTTTCGATCTTCCCTTGGGTCATGGGATGATAGATCTTCGAACGAATGTGCCGCATCTTTTGCTCATCCAGGTACTTTTTAAGCTCAGAGGCAATAAAGGCTGAACCATTATCGGAAAGGAGCTTTGGCTTCTGCAGCACATGGACATGCTTGACCCCAGTTTTAGCGATCGCTATGTCCAGAGTCTGTTTGACATCTCCGGCAGTCATAGTCTGACACAGCTTCCAGGCAATGATATAGCGGGAATAGTCATCCAAAACAGTAGAGAGATAATACCAACCCCAGTGTACAACCTTCATATACGTAAAATCCGTCTGCCAGAGTTCGTTGACCCGAGTGGTCGGATTCTCAAAACTTATCTGCAGCTGAGATCATAGTAAAGGCCGGTGAAGTGACCAGGCCTCTGGACTTGAGGATACGATAGACACTCGACTCTGAGACGAAGTAACCCATATGGTCTGTAATATGCCAGGCAATCTCTCGACAGCTCTTCTCCGGATACTGCCTCGCCGCCTTCACGACTCGCTCCTTCTCCCACTCAGGAATAGCATTCCAGAACTGCCTGCGCCTCTTACGCCTGGATGCCAGCCCTTCATAACCAGACTCAAGATATCTCTTATACCAGCTGTAGAAAGAACTACGGGGCACATCTATCTCCTCCAATGTCTTCTTCACACTGAGATTCGACTCCTCCACCATCCGGATTATCTCCATCTTCTCCGACTGAGAGTACTTCATGTACAGATTGATCCTTATCCCGAATCCTGTGAGGTTTTTTTTAGCATCCGGTTCTTAAGCAACAACTCCGCTAAAGCCTGCTTCAACTCCTCATTCTCAACCCTCAACTCTTTGACTTCCTCAGAGCCCGCTTCTCGAATCGTATCTCCTGTCAGTTGCCTTTTGCCGGCCTCAAGAAATGCCTTGCTCCACTTGTAGTACAAGGTCGTGTGGATGCCTTCTCTTCGACAGAGATCCGCAATACTCTCTTCCCCCCTAAGTCCCTCTAAAACTATCCGAATCTTTTCCTCAGAGGTGAACTTGCGTCGAGTCTTTCGTTTGATATCCCGTATGATGGATTCAGTCGGGATGGACTTTTTGGAACTCATGATTATCTCCTTGCTTGGTTTTATTATACACAAACCATAGCTTGGGAAACATCACAAGCTATGGTTTGTGTATGATAAAACTACAGAGCAGTACGCGAAATTTCTCGCCCCGCGAAAGGATGCTGACCGGGGTATAGCTGAGGTGGAAGATGCGAGGGAGAGGCTTGCGGGGCTGAAAGCTCAATAAATTAATGACATTGGATTACATGTCCAACGCCCTATCCTTAATCCCATTCAGCTATTTAATCTAATTTCAGTTAGTTAAGCAACATTATAAAGGCCAAGTTTTGGATATTGTGACCAAAATGTGACCAATACTGAAGAAATTCGGTCACGCACTGGACTCAAAATCCAGTTCACCTTACGGTGAGTGTGGGTTCGACTCCCTCCTCCGGCACTCCTGTTAACTCGAGAAAAACCGTTAATATTTCTTGTTTTTTTTGGCCTTTCAATTTAGTCATCCTTAACCACAATTAGGCGTTTTTAGTCAAAACTTGTTACATATTCGTTACACGGGGATAAATCTATCTCGATCAGAGCAATGGACTTCGAATCAGATGTCAGCATTTTCTCTAACCTCCTGAAAACAAAGTAATAGTCAATCTTTTCAACAATTTAGCAGATTATCTGTAGGTATATGAAGGTATATCTCGGTATCTGGAAGTATACCCCGGATGGTCACAATTTGGTCACAAGTAGCTCGTCGGGCTCATAACCCGGAGGTCGCTGGTTCAAATCCAGCCCCCGCTACCAATCC
>JBATYS010000604.1:0-7085 GCA_049674205.1 Candidatus Aminicenantaceae bacterium | reverse complement strand
CTAACGGCACGGACGGTGATGTCCACAGGAGCGGAACTGAATTCTGCGGTTGCTGCCGGAGTTCTAGCTATTTCTAGGTATCATGGGGGTGCCATCGAAGAGGGGATGAAGCTTTTCCTGGAGATCGCCAGACGGATGGACGCAAAAGGGCTCGATGAAGAGGATGCTGTGCGAGAAGTCCTTCTCGAAATGAAGGAGAGGAAACAGAGAGCCTCTGGCTTTGGGCATCGGCTCCACACACAAGATCCGCGGACCGTCAAGCTTTTCAACCTTGCCGAAGAGTTGGGGCTGGCGGGGAGATATATCCGGATCGCACTGGCCGTGGAAAAAACCCTCGCCAAACAAATGGGACGACCTCTCCCAATAAATGTTGATGGTGCCATTGCTGCCGTCCTGTGTGATCTGGATATCCCTCCCGAGATCGGCAATGCGTTTTTTATCATCGCTCGAGTGCCAGGTCTAGTGGCCCATGTCCATGAGGAAAAAAACCGGATGAAAACCATGAGAATGATTCATCCGGAAGATTATGAGTATGACGGGCCTAAAAAAAGGAAGGTCTAAATGCAAAAAAAGCTTCTTTCACTGATGCCGGAGTTTCAGTCCATCGAGGATTTTGACTTGCAGGAGAAGACTCTTAAGGTCTGGAATGAAGCCATGGAGAAAAAAGGCTGGACGGTCGATGATCTGCTCAAAATGCCCTTCACACTGTTGATCGAAAACACTCCCATCAATATTATCGAGCATACCAGAGCTGTCACTCTCTGCTCTGTGCAGATCGCAGATGTCTTGCTGAATGAATACAAGGACCGAATATCCATAAACAGGGATATCCTCCTTTCGGGAGCTTTGCTTCATGATGTGGGTAAACTGTTCGAATACGTTAGAGAGGGGATTCGTTTTGTGAAGAGTGAGGAGGGGAAGCTTCTTCGCCATCCCATAGCTGGCGCGGCGTTCGCATCGCAGTTCGATATCCCCCAGGAAGTGCTCCACATAATCGCTGCCCATTCCAAGGAGGGTGATGGTGAACGAAGAACGGTCGAAGCTGTGATCGTCAACCACGCCGATTTCGTGAATTTTGAAGCACTTAAAATTTAAAGAGATCCTTAGGAGGGTTTTTTGGGCCAGACGTTCTCAGAAAAAATCCTCAGCCTGAAGGCTGGGAGAGAGGTTAGAGCGGGAGATGTGGTCACCGTATCTCCTGATTATATTCTGACTCATGACAATAGTGCGGCCATAATCAAGGAATTCCAAAAGCTCGGCATCCAAAACGTTCGCTGTCCTCAAAAAATGGTGATCGTCCTTGACCATGTTGTGCCTGCGTCCACAGAGAAATACGCGCAGAATCATAAAAACATCAGAGAATTTGTCTCTGCCCAGGGGATTTCCCATTTTTATGATGTGCACCATGGCGTTTGCCATCAGGTCTTTTCAGAAGAAGGCTTTGCGATGCCTGGAACTTTGGTGCTGGGAGCTGATTCGCACAAGACGAGTTATGGCGCATTTGGTGCGTTTTCAGCTGGGATCGGCCGTTCGGAAGCAGCCTCTGTATGGGCAACCGAAAAGATCTGGCTTCGAGTCCCGGAAACCCTCAAGGTCGTCCTCAACGGACAGCTTCCAAAGGGCGTGTTTGCCAAAGATGTCATATTAAAGATCATTGGGGATGAGGGTGCGGACAGAGCAAACTACAAAGCTGTAGAGTTTTCGGGCGGCGGTGCCGAAGACCTTAGCTTGGCCTCCCGACTGGTTCTCGCCAACATGGCTGCAGAAATGGGCGCAAAGAATGGGTATTTTCGTCCGGATGAGAAGATTTTTGACTTCCTGAAAAACCGAGCAAAGGCAAGCTATCAGCCTGTGTATTCTGACCCTGATGCTGATTATGAAGACATCCTGGAATACGACCTCTTTGCTCTCGAACCTCAAGTTGCGTGTCCTCATACTGTGGACAATGTCAAGCCCGTAACCGAAGTTGCCGGAACGCCGTTTCATCAGGCTGTGATCGGTACATGCACCAATGGGCGGTTTGAAGACTTAAAAGTGGCTGCAGACATCCTTCAGGGGAAGACCATCGATTCAAAAGTCAGGGTGCTCGTGATACCGGCCTCCCGCAAAGAGTATCTCAAGGCTCTCCATGAGGGCATCTTGGAGGACCTCGTCCAGGCAGGTTGCATCATTCTCAATCCAGGATGTGGCCCCTGTCTTGGTGCCCATCAAGGAATACTTGCTCCTGGAGAGGTGGCCTTGAGCACAGCGAACAGGAATTTCCGGGGAAGGATGGGAAGTCGTGACTCTGAGATCTACCTTGCTTCTCCCGCCACTGTTGCGGCCTCTGTGATTCAGGGGAAAATCACTGACCCGAGAGGATCCCTATGAAAAAAGGACACGCTTGGAAGTATGGGGATGACGTCAACACAGATGTGATCTTTCCTGGGAAGTACACTTATGCTGTGATGGAACCCGAAGAGATGGCAAGTCATGCATTGGAGGATCTTGATCCTGATTTTGCAAATCGCGTTCAGCAGGGGGACGTGATCGTGGCAGGAAAGAACTTTGGCTGCGGAAGCTCTCGTGAACAGGCTGCGACATGCTTAAAGTATGCTGGGGTCCAGGCGGTCATCGCCAAGTCGTTCGCCCGGATCTTTTACCGAAACGCTATCAATCAGGGCTTGCTCGTTATCCAGTCGGTTGAAGCGGCTGAATCGATCCAGCAGGGCGAAGAAGTAGCCATAAATTTCCAAAAAGGAGAAATTATCGTCGAGGATAAAAATATTTTTACTTTTCCCTCTCTTCCAGATTCTGTTTTGGGAATACTCGAGGCGGGAGGATTAATTCCTTACACAAAGAAAAAATTATCGGAAAAAAGGAGCTTATGATGGCAAAGTACAGGATTGCCGTGTTGCCCGGTGATGGAGTGGGCAAAGAGGTTGTTGAGGCTGCGATGATTGTCCTGGAGCAGTTTGATCTGGATGCAGAGTATGTCTATGGGGATATCGGTTGGGAATTCTGGTGCGAAGAGGGAAATCCTTTTCCTGACCGCACGATCCAGATACTCAAAGATACGGATGCCTGCCTTTTTGGCGCCATCACATCCAAACCTAAAGAAGATGCGCTCAAAGAGATCCGCCCGGAGTTGAGAAACTCTGGGTACTCCTACTTCAGTCCTATCGTCCGTTTACGGCAAGAGTTTGACCTCTACACCAATCTGAGGCCGTGCAAGGCCTATGCCGGGAATCCGCTCAACTACAGAGATGATATCGATCTGGTGATCTTCCGGGAAAACACAGAGGGGATGTATGCCGGGGTGGAGTTTCATCCTATCCCGGAAAGCCTCAAAAAAGAACTACTCATCCACCCCAAGATGAAAAAATTTGAGGATGTCCCTTCTGAGGATATCGCTCTATCGACAAGGATCATGACAAAAAAAGCGTGTACTCGAATTCTGAGGAGAGCCTTCGAGTATGCACGAAAATTTAAGCGGAGATCCGTAACCATTGTAGAGAAGCCGAATGTTTTACGTGAAACAGGAGGCTTGATCTTGGGTATCGCCAGAAATATATCTAAGGAATACCCAGATGTCGAGTTCTGGGAAGCCAATGTGGATGCAATGGCGATGTGGCTTGTCAAAAATCCACAGGACTATGATGTGCTCGTCGCTGAAAATCTGTTCGGGGATATTATTTCCGACCTTGCTGCGCAGCTTGTAGGCGGGTTAGGGTTTGCCCGTTCTGGGAATATCGGGGATGAGTATGCTGTTTTTGAGCCCACACACGGGTCAGCACCGAAATACGAGGGCATGTACAAGGTCAATCCGACAGCCATGCTATTGGCCACAAAAATGATGCTCGAGTGGCTGGGAGAAAAGGATATGGCGGAGACACTTGAGACGGCTATAGCCAAGGTAATCGAAGAGGGGAAAGTCAGAACCTATGACTTGGGCGGCACTTCCACTACACTGGATGTGGCTCATGCTGTTGTGGGAAAGCTCTAACAGCATGAAATGTGATACATGAAATGACAAAAGTTCAGCATGAATAGTGCTGCTACATAAAGATCACGGTGAAAATCCCGCAGACAATAGATCGTGACAAGCGGACTATCGTTTATATAAGTGGGGATGGATCACTCATCTTAAAAAGAGGTCAAGGATGGGAAAGACGATAATAGAGAAGATCATTCAACGCCATACCGACGATGAGGCCAGGCCGGGAGAAATTGTCTGGATGGACCTGGATATCCGTTCGGCGCGGGATTTTGGCGGGCCGAATGTAGCCAAGCACTATGAGAGAGAATATAGAGACGAACCTGTAGCGGATCCTACGAAAACTTATTTCACCTTCGACCTGTGTGTTCCCGCGTGTACTCTGAAGTACGCCGACAATCAGCAAATCTGCAGAGATTTTGCCAAAAAGCATGGGATCGCGGTTTTTGATGTGGACAAGGGAATTGGCTCTCACGTGCTCATGGAAGAGGGGCTGGCAAGTGCGGGCAAGACGGTCGTAGGTACGGACAGCCACCTTAACATCCTTGGTGCCGTGGGATGTTTCGGTCAAGGGATGGGAGATGTGGATATCACTTTCGCCTTCAAAACCGGGAAAACTTGGTTCGAGGTTCCGGAGTCCCTCAAGGTGACGATCAAGGGGGAGTTTGCTTGGCCCACGTCGACTAAAGATCTCACGTTGTTCATCCTAAAAAACTTGAGAACCGAAAAAGCCGCCCTGAAGGCAGTGGAATTTTTGGGGGATTCCGTAGCAAACCTTCCGCTTTCCGGACGCATCACCCTGTGCAGCATGGTGACGGAAATGGCGGGTATCATCGGTTTTGTACCCGAGTATGATTTGTCCTTCGAGCAAGAGATCCTAAGTTTTTCTGGCGAGAAAATGATGCCAATCCAGGGAGATGAGAGCGCTGAATATTCTGATGAAGTCGAAATAGATGTCAGTGGTTTACCCCCTCAGGTTGCCGCTCCCTCGTCGCCCACAAATGTCTTCAGTGTTTCCGAACTCACAGGAACAGAGATCCACTCGGGTTTTATCGGTTCTTGTACGAATGGTAGACTGGCAGATCTCGAGGAGGCAGCGCGTGTATTAAAAGGGAAAAAAGTGAAAGAAGGCGTCATGCTGAAAATCGTTCCTGCAACCCAAAAAGTATATGC
Organism: Candidatus Aminicenantaceae bacterium; assembly: GCA_049674205.1. Lineage (GTDB taxonomy): Bacteria > Acidobacteriota > Aminicenantia > Aminicenantales > Aminicenantaceae > WTAW01. The sequence continues at coordinate 1,936 of JBATYS010000604.1, read as the reverse complement.
AGAACTTTTGCATGAAGGAGTACTTGAGGACCTTTTTCAGAGCGGCGCTATCATCAGTAATCCCGGCTGCGGGGGTTGTGCTGAGGGTCACATCGGTCTGACCGGCCAGGGAGAGGTCCAGGTCAGCACGGGAAACAGGAATTTTGCAGGAAAACAGGGAAAGGGGCTGACCTACTTGGCCAGTCCTGCCGTGGTCGCAGCTTCATGTGTTCGTGGCGAGATCTGCAGTCCAGAGGACTTATGACATGGAACAGACAAATTTCACGGGTAAAATATGGGTTCTGTCCGGCCTGGATGGTCAGTTGATCGAAGATATCGATACAGACCAGATCTATCACAATGCCTTTCTCCACATCACTGAACTGGCCACAATGGGGAAGTATGCCTTTGGGAATCTGGAGGGTTGGAAGGATTTTCCGGAAAACGCCCAACCTGGGGATATGATCATCACGGGTCGAAATTTTGGCGCCGGATCTTCCCGACAGCAAGCTGTTGCCTGTTTTCTTGCACTCCAGATCAGCTTAATCATTGCCCCTTCCTTTGGGGCCATTTATTTCAGGAATGCGGTAAATTCCGGATTTCCTGTCCTGAAGAGCCACGCCATTGATGGATTGGTTTCAAAAGGGAATTTGGAAACCGGAGACCGGATCAGTGTGGACGTTCTATCGGGAGAGTGCACGAACGTGACCAAAGATCTTTCCTTCGGCGTATTGCCCATGAGCAAGGTCCAGCATGACGTCTTTCAAGCAGGCGGGCTGTTCCGTTATGGAAAGGAATGGAGATAAAAGCCATAGAAGAATTGTACTTGCGGAGATCGATACATAAAGTTTAAAGTTATACAAAAATGCTGATCTTGGCAGTTGATACAACAACACCCCATGGCTCTGTAGCTCTCTTGGAGAATTCAAATTTATTGGCTGAGGTGAGCTGTGTGTCCTCTCTCACTCATTCCGAGAGACTGTTGCCTGCTGTGGATTTGATTCTGCTCCAGCGAGGCCTCACTATCAAAGATGTGGAGGCTTTTGCTGTGGCTGCCGGCCCCGGATCATTTACAGGCATACGGATCGGATTGAGCACGATCAAATCTTTTGCCCTCGCATCCGGAAATCCCATCGCTCCTGTATCTACGCTCAAGGCTCTTGCATTAAAAATAAAACTTCCGCACAACCGTTTGCTGTGTCCACTGTTGGATGCGAGAAAAGGGGAGGTCTATGCCGCCCTTTTTGAGGTGAGAAAAGGACAATTAATCGAGGTTGTCCCTCAGGGGGTCTATTCCCCTGACCAATTTTTTACACGTCTTCCCTCACATAGGATCGTCTCATTTATCGGCAACGGCGTCGATGTCTGGAAAGAAAAAATTTTTGAATACTTCAAGGACAAAGCCAGGTTCTCCTCCCGTTCACTTTTTATAGCGCATGAGGTTGGGCTTTTGGGTTATTGCATATTGAGGAAGGGAAAAGGATCGGACCTTCGGGAGGTCAAGCCTCTATATTTTCGAAGGTCGCAGGCGGAGGAAAATCATTAAAGACGACGTAAATCCTCAACATTCTTTTTTTCTAAGAAGAATGGAGGAGGAGGACATTCCCAGCATTCTGGAAATTGAAAATGTTTCCTTCCAAACTCCTTGGCGATTCTCCACATTTTCGGGCGAGATCGTAAACAAAGGCATTTCCTTTCCATATGTGATCGTTCACAGGATAGTTGAGAGGGTAATCGGGTACATCATCTACTGGAAGATACAGGAAGAGGTTCAGATCAGTAACTTTGCCCTTCATCCGGATTTTCGGGGAAAGGGAATCGGAGAGGCTGTCATGCGCAGGATCATCAAAGCGATCCAGAGAGATGGAGGAGTGTATGTTTTTCTGGAGGTTCGTCCCTCCAATCTGTCCGCACGGTCTCTTTATAATAAGCTAGGATTTAAAGTCTTGGGAACCAG